>NZ_JBHSQK010000036.1:0-22773 GCF_042658055.1 Pseudonocardia lutea | reverse complement strand
CGATCGCCGACCGGGACGCCGGCGTGACCGGCGCCGCCGAGCCCGCCGGCCCGGGGTCCGGGCGCCGGCACCGCGCCCTGCTCACCGGTCCCTGGCTCTACCTGCAGTCCCGCCGCCGGGCGAGGCGGTCCGGCGGCCGGGTGCCCCCGCTGGTCCTCGACGCCGTGCCGCAGGCCCGCGCGGCGGAGCGCCCGCGCGAGCCGGTCCTCGGCGTGCGCTGATCCGATCGCGAGCGGTGCCCATCTCGCGGGGAGCCGGGTGGTCACCGCCCGGCAACGGTGTGGTCAGCACACCACCGCACCGCCGGGACGCCCCTCTAGGCTGGGCGCGTGAAGATCCGAGTGGTCCTGGCGGAGGACAACGCCCTGCTCCGGCACGGACTGGTGCGCCTGATCGACGGCGCCGAGGACCTCTCGCTCGTCGGCGCGGCCCCCGACCTGCCCACGCTGACCGCGCTGATCGCCGAGCACGATCCGGACGTCGTCGTCACCGACATCCGGATGCCCCCCACGAACTCCGACGAGGGCCTGTCCGTCGCGGCGGACCTGCGCGCCCGCAAGCCGGAGACCGGCGTGATCCTGTTGTCGCAGTACGCCGAGGCGCAGTACGCGCTGACCCTGCTCGCCGACGGCACCGCGCGCCGCGGCTACCTGCTCAAGGAGCGGGTGGCCGACGGCGACGAGCTGGCCGAGGCGGTGCGCCGGGTCGCCGAGGGCGGGTCGGTGATCGACCCGACGGTGATCGAGGGCCTGGTCGCGGCACAGCGCGCCAAGCCCTCCGAGCTCGACGCGCTCACCCCGCGCGAGCTCGAGGTGCTCGGCGAGATGGCGCAGGGCAAGAGCAACGCCTCGATCGCGGCCTCGCTCGTGCTGTCCGAGCGGGCGATCGAGAAGCACACCAACTCGATCTTCTCCAAGCTTGGGCTCTCCGAGGAGCGCGACCTCAACCGCCGCGTCTCCGCGGTGCTGGTGTACCTGCACAACAGCTGACCGCGCCGGCCGGGGGTCACCCCGCCGGCGCGGGGTGCACGTGGTGAACCCAGCTCCAGCACGCGGCCGCGGCAGCCAGGTCTCCGCGCTCGCGCGGCTACACCACCGCGGTCTCGCCCCAGATGTCCTCGAGGTAGCGGTCGTTCGCCCGCAGGCCCGCGAGCCAGGCCTCGCCGTCGGGCTCCCCGGCCCCGGTCCTGGCGCGGAACACCGAGACGAGGGCGGCGCGGACACCGGGGGCCATGGTCGAGGCGTTGCCGCACACGAGGACGACGGCCCCGTCCTGCAGGGCCTCCCACACCTGGTCGGCCGACGCCTCGAGGGCGTGCTGGACGTAGCGGTGCGGGTAGCCCTCCACTCGCGAGCACGCCGTGATCAGCGTCGCGACGCCGTCGGCCTCGTAGCCCTTGAGCTCGTCGGCGTAGAGCAGGTCGTCCTCGGGGTCCCGGCAGCCGAGGAACAGCAGCGACCGGGCGATCGGCACACCGCGGGCCCGCAACGACTCCCGCTCCTGGAGGAACCCCCGGAACGGGGCCATCCCGGTGCCGGCGCCCACCATGATCATCGGCACGTGCGGGTTCTCCGGCGGCCGGAACGCGATGCTCGGCTGCCGGACGAAGGTGAACACGGTGCCGCCCTCGGGCACCGCGCTCAGGTGCCCGGAGCAGACCCCGCGGAAGGTCGAGCCGTCCCCGCTGCGCGCGGGGCCCTCGAGCACGCCGACGGTCACCGAGGCGGCGGAGCTCATCGTCGGCGACGACGAGATGGAGTAGTAGCGCGGGCGCAGCGGCGGCAGGAGATCGAGGTACTCCGCGAACGGCAGGTCGCACTCGGGGTGTTCCTCGAGCAGGTCGAGCAGCGTGCGCCGCGGCGCCGCGATCTTCTCGCGGTAGCGGGCCTTCGCCTCGTCGTCGGTCCCGGCGAGCCCGGCCAGCTCGTCGCGGTAGGGGCCCTCCGGCATGTGCGCCGCCATCGCCGCCAGGCCCGCCCGGCTCGCGACGTCCTGGAGCTCCACGCAGCCCGCCAGGATGCCGAGCAGCGGGTAGGGCTCGCCGATCGGCAGGTGGGTCGGGCTCGCCCCGGACGCGGTGAGCGTGGCGTACTGGCCACCGTCGAGGCCGAAGCGGGCGATCACCCGGTTGACGACCGCCATGTCGTTGCGCGGCAGCACCCCCAGGTGGTCGCCGGCGGCGTAGGTCGTGCCCGCGGGCAGCGCGATCTCCAGGTGCCGCACCGAGCGCCCGCCCGGGGTGCCCGCCCGGGCGGTGAGCTCGCGGTTGACCCGCACGGTCGCGGCCTGCCCGCGGTAGGACTGCAGGATCGGGCTCGCGGTGCGGCGCTGCTCCAGCTCCACGGCCAGCCGCGGGCCGCCGCCGGACGCCGCCGTCGCCCCGGCCTCCAGTCCGAGGGCCGACCCGAGGGCGTCCCACAGCCCGGCGTACCAGGCCTCGAACTGCCCGTCGAAGTCACCGCGCGCGTCGCCCTCACCGCGCGGGTACACGCGCGTCGCACCGCGGGCCTCGAGCGCCGCGTCGACCCGCGTCGGCACCGCCTGGTAGGTCGCGGCCCAGTCGCGGTTGCCGCAGCCGAAGACCGTGTAGCGCACCCCCTCCGCCGAGGTGGCGGCGTCGTCGGCCCACGTGCAGAACTTCCCCGCGTTGTCCGGCGGCTGCCCGTTGTACGACGAGGTGACGACCACGACGGCGCCGTCGGTCGGCAGCTCGCCCACCGCGTCGTCGAGCCCGGCGGTGCGCGCCGTGTAGCCCCGGTCCGTCGCGTCCCGCGCGATCCGCGACGCGAGGTCCTCCGAGGCCCCGAGATTGGAGCCGAACAGCACCAGCAGCGGAGTCCCGTGCCGGTCGGCCGGCGCGACGGCGAGCGCCGGGGACCGCGGGATCGAGACGACCTCCGCCTGCCGCGACGACGCGCCCCAGGTCCGGCCGCTGCGCGGGCGGACGGTGATCGTCAGGCCCTCGGGCTTGAGGGTCAGCGACTCCTTGATCTTCAGCTGGTAGTTCGCGTGGTCGATCAGCTCGAACCGCTGGAGGACCATGCCGAGCACCAGGGTCGCCTCCTGCAGCGCGAACTGGCGCCCGATACAGGCCCGCTGGCCCGACCCGAAGGGCCGGAAGGCGTTGGGTGGCAGCGCGTCGAGGCGTTCGGGCGCGACGTGGTCCGGGTTGAACTCCTCCGCGTCGTCGCCCCAGACCGCCGTCAGCCGGTGCAGCATCGGCGTCAGCGCGATGACCGCCTGTCCGGGCTCGAAGGGCCCCCAGCCGCCCACGGTGGTCCGCTCCCGGGCCTGGCGGGTGAACGCGGGCGCGGTCGGCCACAGCCGCAGCGTCTCGTCGAGGATCTGCCGGACGTAGCCGAGCTGCTGGACCTGCGCCACGGTGGGCGGCACCGACGGGTCGGTGCCCAGCACGCGGTCGACCTCCTCGTGGGCGCGCGCGACGACCTCGGGGTGCTTGAGCAGGTAGGAGACGGCGAACGACAGCAGCCCGCTGGTCGTCTCGTGGCCGGCGACGAGGAAGGTCTGGCACTGGGCGACGATGTTGTGGTCGGGCAGCTTGTTCCCCTGCTTGTCGGTGCCGACGAGCATGTGCCCCAGCAGGTCGTTCCCGAATTCCCCGGACGCCTTCCGCTCCGCGAGGATCTTCCCGACCGTGTCGTCCATGAACCTGCTGTCGGCCTCGAGCTGTCGCTGGGCCGCGCGGCGCACCTTGATCGCCGCCGGGAGCAGGCGCTGCCGGGCCTGGGTCTCGTGCAGCGCGCTCATCATCGCCGCGACGAACGGGTGCTGGCCCTCGCGGTAGAAGGAGTTGAACCGGTAGCTGAACCCGCACAGCGCGATGGTGTCCAGCGTCAGCCGCGTCATGTCGGCGGTGACGTCGATCGGCTCGTCGGTGTTCAGCCGCGCCCACTTGAGGCACAGCTGCTCGGCGATGTCGATCATCGGGTCGAGGTAGCCCTTCATCGCCCAGGTGCTGAACCCGCACAGCGCGATGGTGTCCAGCGTCAGCCGCGTCATGTCGGCGGTGACGTCGATCGGCTCGTCGGTGTTCAGCCGCGCCCACTTGAGGCACAGCTGCTCGGCGATGTCGATCATCGGGTCGAGGTAGCCCTTCATCGCCCAGGTGCTGAAGCTGGGCAGCAGGATGTCGTGTGCGGACTTCCACAGCGGGTCGGCGGTGTCGGCGGTGAACAGCCCCGCGCTCTCGTGCGTCTTGCGCAGCTCCCGCTGGCTCAGCCCGACGAGCTTGTCGAACCGGGTGTCGTCGCACAGGTCGTTGACCATCTCCAGGCCGGAGGCGACGTAGAGCGGCCCGTTGGGGGTGGTGAGCCTGAGCATCGGCCCCCACTCCCGCACGAGCTTCATCAGGTCCTGGATCATCGTGGCCTGGCGGATCTCGAACAGGTTGCCGAGGAACGGCACGCCCTTGGGCCCGGGGATGTCGTCGACGGTCTTCGAGGTGACGGGCGCGACGGAGGCGGTCATGGCTGGTCACTCCTGAGGCTCGGGCCGGTGGTGTCGAGGGGCGCGGCGGGCGCGTGCGTCGGAGGCCCGGTGTCGGGCTCCGGCGCCGGCGCGGCCGCGTGGTGGGCGTGGCGCAGCAGGAAGATCGCGATCAGCACGACCCACGCCGGGAAGACGAGGACGGCCGCGGGGTTGCTGGTCACGGCGAGCAGCAGGAACGCGGCGAGCAGGTACGCGAGCACGGCCGGCACGAGCGGCAGTACCTTCGCGTTGCGCAGCAGGGTCGTGGTGGTGAGCGCGAACATGCCCGCCCCACGGACCGCGAAGATGAACACCAGGCCGTAGCCGACGCCGGTGAGCGCCCGCGCCGTCTGCGGGTCCTCGGCGGGCGAGTGGCCGAAGTAGATCCCGAACGCCACCGCGCCGACGGCAGCGGTTCCGGCGAACAGCAGCGTCACGAAGATGGCCCCGGCCAGCAGGTTCAGCCCGTGTGCCATGGCCGACGGCGTCGGGGTCAGCGTGTCCAGGACGGCGCGGACCGCGGTCATGTGCCAGAGGAAGGCGATGCCCGCGAACGGCACGAGGTAGAGCCCGACGGCGACGAAGAGCTGGTCGCCGCCGTTCGCGTAGAACCCCGCGTACGCCGAGTCGGGGTCGGCGAGCGTCGGGGCGCGGTGCACCAGGACCAGGGCCACCACGAACAGGACCGCGAAGACGATCCCGCTGATCCCCGCGATGCGCGACGCCGAGGCGCTGTCCGACGACGCCCCGGCGGGCGCGGCCGGCGCGGTCACCGGGCCCGCCGCGGCGCCTGCCCGTCACCGCAGGGCGGGCCGGACGGCGGCTCGAGGTCCTCGAGGATCCGCAGCAGGTCGAGCGTGCCGGAGAACGGCAGTTCCCGGCCGGAGTCTGTCGTCACGGTGCCCCCCAGTCGCCCGTCGGCAGTGCGGAGAAGCTGGACCGTCAGGTACATGACCTCCTCCTGTCACCGCCGGACACGGTGCCAGGGGGAGGAGCCGGGGGACCACGGTCGGACCTTCCAGCCGACCTTCCAGTTGACTCCCGGGCCGCACTCGACCGCCGTCCGTGACGGGGTCGCGCCGCGGTCGTCCCGCCGGCCTCGGCCCACCGGTCGAGCCGAGGCGGCGGTCGACGATCACCGCCGGGTGCGGTAGGTCGTCATGACCGCGCGCCCGTCGAACACCCGCGTGTCGACGAGGTCGAAGCCCAGCCGGACGTCGCCGGCCGCCAGCACGGCGTGCGGGCCGCCGAGCACGACCGGGTGGACGACGACCCGGACCTCGTCGACCAGCCCGGCCGCCGCCAGCGACCCGGCGAGCGCGGCACCGCCCATCAGCACGATGTCCTTGCCCGGGCGCTCCTTGAGCGCGGCGATGGCGCCCGGCACGTCCTCCCGGACCAGGGTGGTCCTCGGGACGTCGACGCGGTCCAGGGTCCGCGAGACGACGACCTTCTCGGTCTCCCGCCACAGCGGTGCGTACGCCTTGTCGTGCGGGTGGTCGGACACCTGGTCGGCGGTCGGCCAGTAGCCGGCCATCACCTCCCAGACCCGGCGGCCGTAGAGCAGCGTGTCGAGCCGGTCGTTCAGCTGCACCGAGTACGCCGACAGCTCCGGCCCCATCGCGGGCCAGTCGAACTCGCCGTTCGGGCCCTGGATGCGGCCGTCGATCGAGGTGTGGACGAGGTGGATCAGGGATCGCATCGGGGTTCCTCCCGCTCCGGGCGCCCCTCGTGGGCGCCGCTCGTGGGGTGGTCGGAGCGGCTGGCCGCCGCTCGACACGGATCGCGGAGAGATTCTCCCGACGACGGCCGAGGGGCCGGTCCGGGTGTCCGGACCGGCCCCTCGGGTGTCGGGCAGGTGTCGCGGGTCAGCGCTGGCGCGTCCCGCAGGTGGGGCAGAAGGCCGCGCCCGGGGTGAGGGTGGAGCCGCAGTTCGCGCAGCTCCCGGCCTTCGGGATGGAGACGACGGCGGTGGGCGCGGCGGCCTCCTCGCCCGACCCGTTCACCGGCGGGGCCGGCGGGGCGACCGGAGCGGCCGGGGGCACCGGGCCGACGCCGACGGGTCCGGACGCCGGGCTCACGAACGGGGCGGCCGGGGCGGGGCGCTGCGCGGCCATGATGTCGGCCGGGGTGACGAGGGTCGTCGGGCCGTCCGCGAGACCGGCCGGTGCGGCGGGCCGGACCTGCGGGGCCCGGGCCTGGGGGGCCTGCGGCACGGGGGTGCTCCCCCACGGAGCCTGCGGCATGCGCGGGGCCTGCCCGGGCGTCCAGTTCGCGTAGCCGTCGAGGCGCGGGTCGCGCGGTGCCGGGATGTCCGCGGCCACGGGGCCCTCGTCGCCCTTGCGCCGCCGCCGCAGCGCCACCAGCAGCGCGATCCCGCCGATCACCAGCGCGGCACCGCCACCGACGATCGTCCAGAACAGCCACGGGGCGAGGCCCCACACGCCGGTGTCGTCGCTCTGCTGCGCGGTGGGCACGACCGGGGTGTCGCCGAAGCGCTCCTTGGCCTTGGCCGCCTCGGTCTTGAACTGCAGCGCCTGCCCGTGGTCGGGGTCGACGAGCAGCAGCCGGTCGAAGCCGGCGATGGCGTCCGTGTAGTGGCCGGCGTAGTAGTCGGCGAGCGCGTCCCGGTAGAGGGTGTCGTTGGGGCCCAGCTGGTTCTGCACGCCGTTGCGCGCCAGCAGCTCGGTCAGCCCGCTCGCCGGGGCGATGAAGTTGAAGGCCTGGTCGTTCGGCAGGTGGGCGCTGTTGATGCCCAGGACCTCTCCCTGCATGTCGACGGTGGGGCCGCCGCTCATGCCGGGCGAGAGCGACGCGGAGGTCTCGTAGTAGGGGACGCTGCCCATCGTGCGCTTGGTGCTGATCTGGCCGTCCTTGTTGGACGGCTCGAGCGTCGGGTCGGTGACGGCGTCGGCCGCCGCCGGGTAGCCGATGGACAGGACCGGGGTGCCGATGGCGGCGTCGGTGTCGGTGCCCAGCTGCACCGAGGGCAGGTCGGAGCTCTCGATCTTCAGCAGCGCGACGTCGCCCTGGCTGGGCGGGCGGAAGTCGACGAGCCGGGCCGGGACGGCCTGACCCTTGGCCCCGTTGCCGGTGCCCGAGCCGATCACGGCCGCGTACTGCGCCTCGATCGGCGAGTTCTTCGCCTGGCCCTCGACGGTCCAGTTGGCGAGGCCGTAGGTCACGACGTCCTGCAGCGCGAGCGTCGGGTTCGCGGCCACCACCTCCTGCGCCGCCATGGCGATGAAGGTGGCCCGGACGCCGTCCGGGCTGGTGGTGTCGACACAGTGGCCGGCGGTGGCGATGTAGCCCTGCGGGTTGACGCCGAAGCCGGTGCAGGTCGCGTTCACGGTGTACGGCTGGCCGTTGTTGAAGTACAGGCCGGTGCCGTCCCCGACGTAGGCGCTGAAGGTCTCGGTCAGGTACACGACTGCGGGGCGTACCTCGGCGGCGGCCTGCTCGGTGGGCGAGGCCTGCGCGGGCGACGGCCCGGGGCCGGGCGGGGCGCCGGGCTCGGCGGCGAAGGCGGTACCGCCGGTCGCGACGGTGGCCAGGGTGACCGAGGCGGCGACGGCGACCGCGGCGGCGGCTCGGGCGATGGTGCCGGTCATGGTGGTCCTCTCGGAGGTGGCGGTCCGGGCCGATCGGCCCTCGCCCGGGGCCGTCGTTCGTCGGCGCGGCCCGGTGGATGACGAGGAGAACTGTGCCGCCACGCACCCCGTCATCACGAGGGGTTCAACCCGTCGACGGGGGTGGGGTCAGCACCACCTCTGCGTCAGAAGGTGGGCACCGGTGCGGCCACGGGGCCGCATCCTCGGCGGACCCGACGTCGGCGGGGGACACTGTGCCGCATGGAGCAACGAGTCGCGTCGACGGCGCGGGTGCGCGTGCTGGTGGTGGACGACCACCGGCCGTTCCGGGTCGCCGCCGCCGCGGTCATCGGGCGGATGCCCGGCTGGGAGGTCGCCGGGGTCGCGGAGACCGGCGAGGCCGCCGTCGACGCGGTCACCCAGGTCCACCCGGACCTCGTGCTGATGGACGTCAACCTGCCCGGCATCGACGGCGCCGAGGCGGCCGCCCGGGTCTCCGCCGCCGCGCCCGGCACCCGCACCGTGCTGTGCTCGACCTACCGCCTCGAGGACCTGCGGATCGACCCGCACGGCCCCGGCATCGCCGGCTACCTGCACAAGGAGGAGCTCGGCGCCCTCGTGCTGCGCGACCTGTGGGACCGGATCGGCACCGCGGCATAGCCGCGTCGCGAGACCGCGGCATAGCCGCGTCGCGAGACTGCGGCGTGGCCGCTCGGCGGCACCGCGGCGCCGTGCCGGGGAGCTACCCCGTCCGCAGCGAGGCCGCGACCGGCTCGCGCGCCATCCGCACCGCCGGCACCGCGCCGAGCACCAGCGACCCCACGAGCACGGCCGGGACGATCAGCGCGATCGGCCACACCGGGACCGCCACGTCCGGCGCCACCCCGGTCTGGCTCGCCACCTGCCACCAGAGCAGCCGGCCGGCGCCGAGCCCGAGCAGCACGCCGAACGCGACGCCGGGCAGCACCGTGGTCCCGGCCAGGACGCCCAGCGCGGCGCGCACCTGGCCCGGTGTCGCCCCCAGCACGGACAGCAGTGCCGCGTCCCGGGTGTGCCGGCGGACCGCGCTGATCAGCGTGTGCACCAGCCCCGCCACCGCGACGGCGGCCAGCAGCGTCGCGAGGATCTCCGGCAGCCGGAGCAGCCCGGCCAGGGTGTCGATCTCCGGCGGCATCCCCGGCAGGTGCACCTCCAGCCGTCGGGCGAGGTCGGCGTAGAGCGCGCCCGCCTGCCCCGGCGCGGCCAGCACGTGCGCCGAGGCGAGCGGTTGCCGGAACAGCTCGCGCAGCTGGTCCGGCATCATCAGCAGGCCCTCGCCGAGCGGTGCGCCGCGCTCGGGCTGCGGGACGGCCACGCCGGTCACGGTGAGCCGGGCCGTGCGGCCGTCGGACGAGGTGACCTCGACGGAGTCGCCCAGTCCGAGCTGCTCGCGCACCGCGACCCGCGCCCCGACGGCCACCTCCCCCGGCACCGCCGGCATCCGCCCGGTGACCAGCGACACCGGGATCTCGCCCTTCCGCTCGACGTGGGCGTACGCGTCGATCTGCCGCGACCGGGCCGGGTCGATCGTCACGCGGCCGGTCTCGACCTCGGTCAGCCCGGCGACGCGGGGGTCCGCGACGAGCGCGGCCATGTCCTGCTCGCGGGCGTCGGCGATCGTGAGGTCGGAGGTGAACCCGTACCGGGCGGGGGTGTCCACGAGCCGCTGCAGGCTGGCGCCGAGCATGGTGGAGGCGACGATGCCGGCGACCGTGACCGCGATCCCGGTCGCCGTGATCGCGGCGGGCAGGCCGATGCTGCCGGGCACCGCGCGGCCGCGGAGCGCGAGCCGCAGCCCCACGAACAGCGGCGGCCAGCGCACCGCCCAGCGGGCGGGCCGGTGCCGGCCGATGAGCGGCCGGCCGACGGCGGCGCGGCCGGCCAGCGGCGCGGTGCCGGCGGCCAGCGCGAGGAAGCAGAGCAGCACGACCGACGCGCCGCCGAGGATCGTGCCCCAGACCGGCCGGAACCCGGTGTCGGGCTCGAAACGGGCCTGGCTGCCCAGGGGTTCGATCGCGCCGGCGGCCACCGTCATGCCCGCGGCCACGACCGCCGCCACCCCCGCGCCCGCCGAGGCGGCCAGCACCCGGGCGCCGATCCGCTCGGCGGTCGTCATGCCCAGGGCGTTCTCCACCCGCTGGTCCGCCGCGCCGCGGGCGTGGTGGCGCACCAACCCCTGCCCGACGACGACGCAGCCGCCCACCGCCACGACCAGCGCGAACCCCCAGAGCCCGATGCCGAGCACGCGCTCGGCCGCGGCGACCGCGGGGTCGGCGTCCGTGGTCGGGAAGACCGGCACCTCCGGGACGTAGTTGCCGACGATCAACGGCCGCGGGAGGCCCTCGTAGCTGCGGGCGAGCGCGGCGACGAACCGGTCCCGCAGCGCGGCGTCGGCCGCGGGGTCGCCGGTGTAGGCGAGCCGGGCGAACCCGGACCGCCCGCCCGCGGCGCCGGCGTTCTGCGCGGCGAAGGCCGGGGTGGACAGGGAGTCGCCGAGCGGGCCGGTCCAGGACGGCATCCGCCCGATGCCCACCACCGTCATCCGCCGGGTGGCGCCCTCGGGCTCGCCGAACCCGACGTCGAAGCGGGCGACCTGGCGCAGGGTCAGCATCTTGAGCGTGATCCGGTCGCCCACCCGCAACCCGGCCGCGGCGGCCAGGGGTTCCCCGACGAGCAGCTCGTCGGCGGCCTCGACGCGCGGGGCCCGGCCGGCGACGATCACCGGCGTGACCAGGTCGTCCGGCCGCTCGGGCCCGGCGATCACCGAGGTGTACTGCAGCGTCGGTCCGACGATCTGCGCGATCCAGGCGTAGGCCGTCCAGCTCTTCTCGACCCCGGGCAGCGTCGCGAACCCGGCGGTGACCTCCGGGAGGTCGGCGGGGAGGTAGGCGCGGGCGTCGTCGAGCCCGCTGCGCTCGACCAGCCGGGGGTAGGCGCTGCCGGTGCGGTCGGCGACCACCGCGGCACCGAGCAGCAGCCCGCCGACCACGCCGGCGATCAGGCCGAGGACCAGCAGCGCGCGGAGCCCGGAGCGGAGCTCCGCGCGGGCGACCGCGCGGACCCCGAACCAGCCGCCGCTGCCCACCCCGCCGCTCCTCACAGGGCCGCTCCTCACAGGGCCGCCAGGGAGGCCACGGCGGGCGTGCGGGCCCGCAGCGCCGGCACGGCCGCGATCAGCGCGGCGCCCAGCGGTACCGCCGCGATCAGCAGGGCGATCGGGCCGACCGGCACCGCGATGTCGCCGCCGACCCCGATCGTCGAGGCCACCTGCCACCAGAACAGCCGGGCCACCCCCAGCCCGATCGGCACGCCCAGCACCACGGCGGGCACGGCGGTGGCCGCCGCGAGCAGGCCGAGGGTGGCCCGCACCTGCCCGGGGGTGGCGCCGAGCACCGAGAACACCGCCATCTCGCGGGCCAGCCGGCGCGCGCCGACCAGCAGCGAGTGGGTCAGCCCGGTGCCGGCGACGACGGCGAGCACGACCGCGAGGACGTCCGGCAGCCGCCCGAGGTCACCGAGGTTGCGGATGGCGTCGGGGACGCTCTGCGGCGCGAGCTCGAGCCGCCCGCCCAGCTCGGCGGCGAGCGCCTCCGCGGTGCCGGCCCGGGCGTAGACGTGCGTGGTGAGCAGCGGGAAGTTGCGCTCCGGGCTCACCGCGAGCAGCCCGTCGCCGGTGGCCAGCAGGTCCTGGCCGAGCGGGCCGTGGTTCTCGTTGGGCACCACGGCGATCCCGACGACGGTCATCGGGTGGGGCGTACCGTCCGTCGCCAGGGTGTCGAGCCGGTCCCCCGCGGACAGCCCGCGCTCGGCTGCCAGCCGGGGGTTGACCGCCACCTCGTCCGGTGCGGCCGGCAGCCGGCCGGACACGAGCTCGACGGGCGGTGCGCCCTTGCGCGCGGCGATGCTCACGATCCCGAGCGGGTCCCCCGAGGCGAGGCGGGCGTACGCGGTGTCGGTGATCGCGAGCGCGGCGACCCGCGGGTCCTCGACGAGCGCGACGACGTCGGGTTCGCGGCTGTCCGCGATGGTGATGTCGGCGCCGCCCGCCCAGCGCACCGGCGTGGCGACCAGCCGGTCGAGGCTCGCCCCGACCGTCACCGTGGCGACGATCCCGGCGACCGCGGCCGCCGCGGCCGGGACCGTCACGGCCGGCGGGACGCCGCGCCGGGTGCCGGCCTGCGCGAGCCGGCTGCCGAGCAGGACGGTGGGCCACCGGCACAGCGACCCACCGAGGACCGCGGCCGGCGAGTCCGGCCGGACGGGCGCCGGTTCGGGCACGGCCAGCGCGCGGCGCCGCCAGGCGAACGCGGCCGTGACCGCGCTGACCAGGAGGAACAGCGCGCCCAGGGTCGCGCCGCCGGCAAGGGCGAGTGCCCACTGCCCCCGGAAGCCCGGCTCGGGCTCGAAGCGGGCCTGGCTGCCGAGCGGCGCGAGGACGCCCGCGGCCACCACCACCCCGGCGCCGAGCAGCGCCGCGACCGCCGCGGCCTGACCGGCCGCGACCACCCGGGCCGCCACGCTCTGCGCCCGCGTCATGCCGAGGGCGGCCTCCACCGAGCGGGCCGCGCGGGCGGCCCCCGCGGTGCGCAGCAGCCCGAGCCCGACGACCTGCAGCACGCCGAGGCCCACGACCAGCGCGAACAGCCCGACGCCGATGAGCAGGGCGCGTTCGGCGGCCTGCACCGCGGGATCGGGCGTGCGCGGGAACTCGACCCCGGGCGTCAGGTAGTCCCCGACGATCGACGGCTGCCCGACCGAGACGCCCGCGACGGCCGCGTCGAACCGGGCGGCGGCGTCCGGCGCGGGGTCGAGCCGGACGTAGGCGGCGTGCCCGATCCCGGTGCCGGCCAGCGCGCGGGCGAACCCGGGGCCGGCCAGGACGTCCGGCAGCGCCTGGCCCCATCCCGGCATCCGGGCGACGCCGACGACCCGCACGGAGGTCGCCGGGCCGTGCGGGGTGAACCCGACGGCGAACCGCGCCATGTCCTCGAGGGTGAGCATGCGCAGCGGCAGGGTCGCGCCCAGGCCGAAACCGTGTTCGGCGAGCCGCTCGGAGACCACCACCTCGTCGGCGGCGGCGGGGTCGGCGCCGCGCCCGGCGACGATCACCGGGGTGACCAGCTCGGGGTGCGGCGCGGTGCCCGCGGCCAGCGAGACGTACTGCAGCTGCGGCCCGTCGACCTGCCCGACCCACGCCTCGGTCAGCCACAGGGCGGCGACACCGGGCAGGGTCGGCAGCGCCTCGACGACCGCGGGGCGGTCGGCCGGGACGATCAGCCGGGCGTCGTCGAGGTGGACCGCCTCCACGAGCCGGGGATAGGCCGTGGCGGTGCGCTCGCCGAGCGCGACCGCCCCCAGCACGAGGCCGCCGACCAGGCCCAGCACCACGCCGAGGGCGAGCAGGCTCCAGCGTCGTTCGCGCAGCTCGGCGCGGGCGACGAGGCGGATCGCACCCCGGACCGCACCGCGCGGGCCCGGTGGGCCGGGATCGCCCGCGGGCATGGTCAGCCCGTCACGACGGTCGGGCGCGAGGCCAGCGGCGGGACCGCCGGGCACGCTCCGCCCGCGTCCGCTCCCCCGGCCGGGACCGGGATGCGCCCGGTGAGCACGGTGCCCTCGCCCGGCGCCGACACCAGCTCGACGGTGCCCCCGATCGCGCCGAGCCGGTCCGCCATGTTCTGCAGCCCGCCGCCACCGGCGACCCGGGCCGGGTCGAAGCCGGGCCCGTCGTCGGCGACGACCACGGTGAGCTCGTCGCCGTCCGCGCCGTCCTCCACCTTCAGCGTGATCGTGACGTGCGCGCCCGGGGCGTGCTTGCCCGCGTTCTGCAGGGCCTCGAGGCAGCAGAAGTACACGGCGGCCTCGGCCTGCTCGGGCATCCGCCCCACGTCCTCGGCGTGCACCTGCACCGTGAGGGGGCTGCGCTTGGCCGCGGCGCGCAGCGCGTCCCCCAGGCCGGCGTCGCGCAGCAGCGGCGGGTAGATGCCGTGGGCCAGGTCCCGCAGGGCCTGGATGGAGTCCCGGACGCCGCGGTCGAGCTCGTCGAGCAGCTCGGCGTTGGGGTCGTCCGGCGAGGTCAGGGTGTCCCGGACCAGCCGCAGCCCGACGGCGAGGGCGACCAGGTGCTGCTGGGCGCCGTCGTGCAGGTCGCGCTCGATGCGGCGGCGCTCGGCGTCGGCCGCCGCGACCAGGCGGGTGCGGGAGGCCTGCAGGTCCGCGTTGGTGCGGCGCAGGTCGGCGAGGGTGGCCTGCAGCGCCTCGTCGAGCGCGCGGTTGCGCAGCACGATCGCGAGCCGCCGCACGACCTCGGCCAGCGCGCGCTCGTCGGCCTCGCCGAAGGTGTCCGCGTCGGCGTCGCGCTCGATCACCACCAGCGCCAGCACCTCGCCGCCGTGGACGGCGGGGGCGAGCCGCAGCTGGCCGCGCCGGGCGGGCCCGTCCTCCTCGACCAGGTGCGGCAGCCAGAGCTCCAGCCAGCCCGGCCCGGCGACGCCGGCGCGCTGCAGCGTGGCGAGCTCGTCGGCGTCGAGCGGCAGCGGCTCCGGTCCCGGCTCCACCGGCTGCGGGACGACCAGGCTGCGCGCGAGGCTGCGCGGCGCGTCGACCCGGTCCGCCCAGATCTGCACGCGGGAGAGCCGCCAGTCCTGCCGCATGGTCTCGGCGAGCTGGCGGAGCAGGTCGTCGACGGGGGTGCCGCGGCCGGCGCGCTCGGCGAAGTCGGCGAGCAGCTCGTCGGGCGAGCGTCGTACGCCCTGCAGCGCGGCCCGGGTGGTGCGGGCGGCGCGGCGGCCGAGCGGCCCCGCGACCACGGCGACGACGAGCATCCCCACCAGGGCGGGGTCCACCAGCGCGCGCTCGGCCCCGAGCGGCATGCGGCCGAAGACCAGCAGCAGGACGAGCAGCCCCGCGCAGACGGCCACCGACAGGCCACCGAACTCCGAGGCCCCGACCAGCACGGACGTGCTGGCGCGGCGCGCCGTGGCGCTGGCCATCAGCCCGACGCCGACCGCCAGGACGACCGCGGCGATCAGCGCGGTGACCCACCAGGCGGGCCCGCCGCCGAGCAGCCCGACGACGACGCCGGGCGCGATCACCCCGGCCGCGCCGATCAGCCCGGAGAGCAGCAGGGAGCTGCGGGCGCGCCGGCCGGTGCCGACCCCCACGCGGCGGTGGGTCCGGAACCCGGCGCCGGCCGGGAGCGGGGTGCGGTCGCTCACCGGGACACCCGCAGCCCGGCGGGCACCTCGACGGGACCGGAGGGCTCGCCGTCGGCCAGGATGCGGCCGTCGCGCATGCGGACCAGCCGCTGCGCGCCCTCGGCGACCTCGCGGCTGTGGGTGACCATGAGGATCGTCTGGCCCTGGGCGTGCAGGCGCTGGAACAGGTCGAGGACCTCGGCGGCGCCGTCCGAGTCCAGGGCGCCGGTCGGTTCGTCGGCCAGCAGCAGGGTGGGGCGGTTGGCCAGCGCGCGGGCGATCGCGACGCGCTGGCGCTGGCCGCCGGACAGCGCGGCGGGCAGCTCGCGCGCCTTGTCGAGCAGGCCGAGCTGGTCCAGCAGGTCCCGGGCCCGTGCGGTGGCCTCGGCCGGCTTCGCGCCGGCGACGAGCGCGGCGAGCGCGACGTTCTCCAGCGCCGACATGTGCTCGATGAGGTGGAAGAACTGGAAGACCAGCCCGACGCTGCGGCGGCGCAGCCGGGCCAGGCGCTGGGCGCCGAGCTCCTCGATGCGGGTGCCGTCGAGCGCGATCGTGCCCTCGTCCGGCCGGTCGAGCCCGGCGAGCAGGTGCAGCAGCGTGGACTTGCCGCAGCCCGAGGGGCCCATCAGCGCCACGAACTCGCCGGCGCGCACGGTGAGATCGACGCCGCGCAGCGCGCGCACGGGGGCGGTGCCGGCCTCGTAGGTCTTGCGCAGACCGCGGACGACCAGGGCGGGACCACCGGGGGCGGCGGCGGCGCCGACGGCGGACTCGATCTGCTGTGTCACCTGCTCACCCTAGGGAGGGCCGGGTCCGCGCCGGGAGGGTCCGCGGCGAAGAGACCGGCTGCCACGCCGGAGCGGGGTGGTACTGCCACCACCCCCCGGGCGTGTCGTCGCCGCGCGCGGCCCGGGCGTTACGACGACCCGGGGTTCAGCCCAGCCGGCCCTCCGCGAGGTAGCGCTCCGACTCCTGCTTGTGCATCCGCTCGTCGTGCCCGGTCTGGCGGAGCAGGTCGGCGCCCGGCGCAGCGCGGGCGCGCCCGGTCAGCGGATCCGGCCGAGCAGCTCCGCGAGCTCGTCGGGCACGGAGAACATCGGCGCGTGCGACGAGGGGAGCCGCTCGACGTGGTCCGCGGCCGCGGCCATCGCCTCCTGGGCCTCGAGCGGGAAGCACGCGTCGTCCTCGCAGAGCACGTAGGTGACGGGGTGCGTCCGGTCCGGCGCCGAGCTGGGCGCCGCGACACTCGCGATCGAGTGGGGTCGGACCCGCCGCAGGAAGGGCTCGGCCCGGTCGAACGGGACGTCGGCGCAGATCGACCGGTGGAGTTCCCGGAGATCGTCCGTGGCGCGTATCGTCCCGTCGTCCTGGGGCGCGGCCCAGGTCTGGGGTGGCATCGAGGCCAGCATGTCGAGGGCCGAGGCTCCGCGTGACGGCCAGAGGGCCGTCACGTACACCGTGTGCGCCACGTCGGGATGGTCGGCGAGCTCGGTGACGACCATGCCGCCGTAGGAGTGCCCGACGAGCACGACCGGTTCGCCGGCGGCCTCCACGTGCCGCCGGACCACCTCGGCGTCGGCCGCGAGGTCGCCGAGCGCCGCGGGGTCGGGACCGGAGCTGGGCAGCTGCGGGACGACGTCGACCGTGTGCCCGGCCTTCTCCAGCCGGGGCGCGAGCTCGTCCCAGTACCACCCGCCGACGAACGCGCCGTGGACGAGCACGAAGGTGGCCATGGGGCGACCGTGGTCCGCGTCACAACAGCCGCACAGGGCCGAAGGACCCGGACGGAGTACGCGGCCCGGGACGGGTCGCGGTCAGGCGTCGCGGGCGCCCTCGTCCGCCCGCGGCCGGTCCACGCCCGCGGCCTGGACCCCCGGCTGCTGCCGGTACCCGGACCGGACGGCCGGGAGCAGGCCGAGCGCCACGCCGATCTCGGCGAGGTCGCGGTAGGTGCCGACCGGCAGCGACCACAGCTGGGCGGCGCTCACCGAGTCCGCGCCGTAGTGGTCGGCGTGCGCGATGATCTGCCACTTCGCGGCCGGGTAGGACAGGCCGGCCAGTACGTGGCCGAGGCGCGCCAGGTCGGCGCGGGACGTCCGTCGGTACACGGGTTCCTCCTGGTCGACCCGCTCCGAGAAGGGGCACCGAGCGGGTCGCCGCAGAGTGCCCTGTATCACACCCGGTCAAACGCGGGCGGCACGCGACCCGCCCGAGGGGAGGTCTGTTGTGCGGTCGCGGCGCGCCCCCGTAGGGTTGGCGAGCGGTTGAGGCGACAGTCCGCAGCACGCGTCCGCGGAAGTCGAGGAGCACGGTGCGTAATGAGCAGTGAGACCCCCGCCGAAGACGGCGGCGTCGAGATCGAGGACGTCGTCCGCTTCGAACGAGCCGGCGAGGGTGACGGCGCGTCGCTGGTCGCGCACGTCCACGGCGAGATCGACACGTTGACCGCGCCCTTGCTGCGCACCGAGCTCGATGCGCGGCTGCCCGAGGCGCCGCTGGTCGTCCTGGACCTGTCCGGGGTGACCTTCCTGGGGTCGGCCGGGCTCGCGGTGCTGGTCGCGGCGAAGGACGCGGTGGAGCGGCGCGGGCACACCCTGCGACTGGTCTGCGGGTCGCGGATCGTGACCCGGGCGCTGGAGGCGACCGGGCTGCTCGCGCTGTTCGACGTGGCGGACGGCGTGTCCGACGCGCTGCGTCCCACCGGCTGAGCCGCACCCGCACCAGGGAGGCGTCTGGGCGCCTGGTGGCCCCCGCGGTCTTCAACACCGACGTGGCCGAGCATCTCGGTCAGGCGGGTTCGATTCCCGTCCGCCTCCGCCACCCGCGGTCGCGGCGCGCCGTCGTGCCCGCCGCGGCCGTCGGGCGAGCGGACCGGGCGATCAGCGGCTGACGCGGATCCGCCCCCTCCCCTCCCCGACCCGTCCGACGACGGCGGCGCCGGGCAGCTCGGCCACCGCGGCCGCGGCCCGCTCGGGGTCGGCGCCGAACAGCAGCCCGCCGGAGGTCTGCGCGTCGGCGAGCAGCAGCACGTCCGTCTCGGTCACGCCCGGCCCGGGGTCCAGCACCTCGGCCACCCAGTCCCGGTTGCGCCGGGTCCCGCCGGGGACCGTGCCGGCCTCGGCCAGCTCCCGCACCCCCGGCAGCAGCGGCACGTCTCCCACGACGACCTCGGCGTCGACCCCGGACGCGGCCGCCATCTTGCGCAGGTGCCCCAGCAGGCCGAAGCCGGTGACGTCCGTGCAGCCGGTGGCCCCGGCGGCGAGCGCGGCGGCCGAGGCGGCGGCGTTGGGCGTGCACATCGAGTCCACCGCGCGCGCGAGCAGGTCCTCGCCCGCGGTGCCCGCCTTGACGGCGGTGGTGGCGATGCCGACGCCGAGGGGCTTGGTGAGCACCAGCGCGTCGCCCGGGCGCAGGCCGGTGTTGGTGAGGATCCGGTCCGGGTGCAGCTCGCCCACCACGGCCAGCCCGTACTTCGGTTCGGGATCGTCGATCGAGTGCCCGCCGACCACGGCGAAACCGCACTCGCGGCCGACGTCCGCACCGCCCTCCAGCACCTCGCCGAGCATCTCCGGCGGCAGCGTCTCCGAGGGCCAGGCGACGATGTTGAGCGCGAAGAGCGGGCGGCCGCCCATCGCGTAGACGTCGGACACGGCGTTGGTGGCGGCGATCCGGCCCCAGGTCCGCGGGCCGTCGACGACCGGGGTGAAGAAGTCCGTGGTGGCGACGAGCGCGCGGTCGGCCGCGAGCCGCCAGACCGCGGCGTCGTCACCCGTCTCGGTGCCGACGAGCAGGTCGGGGTGACTGGCCGGGGTGACCCCGGCGAGGATCTCGGCGAGCCGGCCCGGCCCGATCTTGCACCCGCAGCCCGCACCGTGGCTGAACTGGGTGAGTCTGCGCGTCTGCGCGCTGGTGCCCGCCGTCATGGTGCGACCGTATCCCGTCCGCCCGCCGCACGCGGGCTCCCACTGGCCGACCCCGGCCGACCCCGCGAGGGAGATCGGCTTCCCCGGCGTTCACACTGTCGAGGCGTGACACCCGTTCCGGAGCGTGACGCCGACCCGGTCAGCCGGTCCGGCGCGTTCGAGGTGGTGCGCCGCGGCTACGCGCGCGACCAGGTCGACGCGCTGGTCCGTGAGCTGGAGCGGCGTGCCCAGGCGGCCGAGAACGCCCGCCGCATGGCCGAACAGCACGCCGCGGGTCTCGCCGAGGAGCTGCGCACGCTGCGGGCCGGCACGCCCGCCGAGGGCCTGCCCGCGGTGCCGCAGAGCTTCGGCTTCCGCGCGGAGAAGGTGCTGCGGCTCGCCGAGCGCGAGGCCGACGACATCCGCACCGCCGCGAGCCGGGACGCCGCCGAGATCCGCGCCGCCGCCACGCGCGAGGCGGCCGAGCTGATGGAGCGCGCGCACGCGGCCGCGGGCCAGGCCCACGCCGAGGCCGAGGCGGACCGGGCGGCGGTGGCCGCGGAGCGCGACGACCTCGCGGCGCAGGTGGCCGAGCACGTCCGGCAGGCCGAGGAGCTCGCCGGGCTGCGGGTCGCCCTCCGGAGCGAGCTGGCCCGGGTGCACGCCGCGCTGGCCGTCGAGCTGCGGGTGCTGGACGGGACGACGGCCGCGGAACCGGGGCGGGTCCCGCCGGTCGCCGGGCCGGAGACGGCGGTCGAGGGCGTCGCGCCGCCCGCCGGGGTGCCCGCGGAGGGCGAGGCCGACGAGCCGCCGGAGGAGCCCGCAGAGGTTGCCGAGGAGGTAGCCGACGAGGTGGTCCCGGCTGCCGGCCATCCGGGCGTCGAGCAGGCCGGAGATCCCGCGCAGGCCGGGGACGAGACCGAGCAGGACTCGCCGCACGCGACCGGGGACCCGGCCGGGGACCCGGAGGCGCCCGCGGTCTGGACCCCCACCCCGGGCACGGCGGACCTGTTCGCGGCCGAGCAGGACCGGCAGGCCGGCCACGACCGCCCGGTCCAGGTCCCGGAGCAGCGCCGCGAGCAGAACACGGAGAACAGGCACACCCTGCGCTCCGGCTGACGGGCACGGCATGCTCTTCCCATGACGGACGCCCCGGTCCGCGGCACGACCGCTTCCCCGCCCGACCCGCGTCGCGCCGTGCCGCGCACGGACGCGGTGCTCGCCGATCCGCGCCTGGCGGAGGCGGTGCACCGGCTCGGCCGCGCGCTCGTGAAGCGCGCGGTGGTCGACGCGCAGCAACGGGCCCGCGCGGGCGCGATCGCGCCGGCCGAGGTCGCCGAGGCCGCGCTCGCCGCCCTCCCCCGCACCGCCACGCGGCTGCGTCCGGTGCTGAACGCGACCGGGGTGCTGCTGCACACCAACCTCGGCCGTGCGCCGCTGTCCGCCGCCGCCCGCGAGGCCCTCGCGGTGGCCGCCGGCACCTGCGACGTCGAGCTCGACCTCGCCACCGGCACCCGCGGCCGGCGCGGCGCCGGGGTGATCGACGCCCTGCTCGCGGCCGTCCCCGGGGCCGCCGCCGCGCACGTCGCGAACAACGGGGCGGCGGCGCTCGCCCTCGTCGCGGCCGCCCTGGCCAGCGGCAAGGAGATCGTCGTGTCGCGCGGTGAGCTGGTGGAGATCGGCGACGGTTTCCGCATCCCCGACCTCCTCGAGTCCACGGGGGCCCGGCTGCGCGAGGTCGGCACCACCAACCGCACCCACCGGGCCGACTACGAGCGCGCGATCGGCCCGGAGACCGGGTTCGTGCTCAAGGTGCACCCCTCGAACTTCACCGTCCGCGGCTTCACCAGCGCGGTCGGCCCGGAGGAGCTGTCGGGGCTGGGCGCGCCGGTCGTCGTGGACATCGGCTCCGGGCTGCTCACCCCGCACCCGCTGCTGCCGGAGGAGCCCGACGCCGCCGGCATGCTCGCCCGGGGGGCCACGCTGGTCACCGCGTCGGGCGACAAGCTCCTCGGGGGGCCGCAGGCGGGGCTGGTCCTCGGCGGGGCGGGCGAGGGCGCGGCGCTGGTCGAGAAGATCCGGCGGTTCCCGCTGGCCCGGGCGATGCGCGTCGACAAGCTCACGCTGGCGGCGCTGGAGGCCACGCTCCGCGGCCCCGGCAGGCCGGTGCGCGCCGCGCTCGACGCCCCGGTCGAGGAGCTGCGCCGCCGCGCCGCGCGGGTGGCCGGGCAGCACGGCGACGTGGCCGAGGTCGTCGACTCGGTCGCGACCGTCGGCGGCGGGGGCGCCCCGGGCGTCACCCTGCCGAGCGCGGCCGTGGCGCTGCCGGAGCGGTTCGCCGCGGCCCTGCGCGCCGGGGATCCCGCCGTCCTGGGCCGGCTGGAGGGCGGGCGCTGCCTGCTGGACCTGCGCGCCCTGGACCCGGCCGACGACGCCGCCCTCGCCGCCGCGGTCACCGCGGCCGTCACGGCCCCGGGGACCTGACGTGGCCGCCCGCGTGATCGCGACGGCGGGGCACGTCGACCACGGCAAGTCCACCCTGGTCCGCGCCCTGTCCGGGATGGAGCCCGACCGGCTCGCCGAGGAGCGCCGCCGCGGCCTGACGATCGACCTCGGGTTCGCGTGGACCCGGCTCGGCTCCGGCACCGACCTGGCCTTCGTGGACGTGCCGGGCCACGAACGCTTCGTCACGACGATGCTCGCCGGGGCCGGGCCGGTCCCGGCGGCGATGATCGTGGTCGCCGCCGACGAGGGCTGGATGCCGCAGTCCGCCGAGCACCTCGACGCCCTCGACGCCCTCGGCGTGGACCGCGGGCTGCTCGTGATCACCCGCTGCGACCTGCTCGACCCGGAGCCCGCCCTCGAGGACGCGCAGGCCGCGCTGGCGCGCTCGTCGCTCGGCGAGCTGCCGGTCGTCCCGGTGTGCGCGCCGCGCGGCGAGGGCCTGCCCGAGCTCCGCGCCGCGCTCGACGCGCTGGTCACCGGCCTGCCCGACCCCGATCCCGCCGCGGACGTCCGGCTGTGGGTGGACCGCGCCTTCACCATCCGCGGCGCCGGGACCGTCGTGACCGGGACGCTGGGGGCCGGCACGATCCACGTCGGCGACGAGCTGGTGCTCGGCGGCCGCCGGGTCGGCGTCCGGGGGTTGGAGAGCCTGGGTGAGCCCCGGGAGGAGGTCACCGGCGTCGCACGGGTGGCGGTGAACCTGCGCGGGCTGCCGAAGGAGGCGGTCGGGCGCGGCGACGCGCTGCTCACCCCGGACGCGTGGCTCACCGCCACGGAGATCGACGTCCGGCTGCGGGCGCCGGGCAACCGGGCCGCCGTGCCCGCCGTGCCCGACGCGCCCGACGCGCCCGACGCGCCCGTCGAGCTGCCCGGGCAGCTGATGCTGCACGCCGGCTCGGCCGCGACCGGTGTCCGGGTGCGCCCGCTCGGCCCCCGCCACGCGCGCCTGCGCCTGGACCACCCGCTGCCGCTGCGCATCGGCGACCGCGCGGTCCTGCGCGACCCGGGGCGGCGCGCGGTCCTCGCCGGGGCGGTGGTCCTCGACGTGCGGCC
>NZ_JBHSQK010000035.1:112344-155205 GCF_042658055.1 Pseudonocardia lutea | reverse complement strand
TGGGCGCGGTGGGCGCGGTGGGCGCGGTGGGCGCGGTGGCCTCGGCGGGCTTCTCGGCCGGGGCGGGTGCGGCGGTCCCGGCGCTCTCGGCGGGAGCCGCGGTGGGCGCGGGAGCCGCGGACCTGGCGGCCCGGGCGCGGCGCGGCTTGGCGGGGGCGGAGTCCTCGCCACCGTCGAGCGGGAGCTGGTCGGCGGAGGCGGCCTTCCGGGAGGTCCGCTTCGCCGGGGCGCCCTGCTTCTCCTTGATGGCGGCGATGAGATCGCCCTTCCGCATCCCGGCGATGCCGGGGATGTTCAGCTCGCCAGCGAGCTGGCGCAGGTCGGCGAGGACCATTCCGGACAGTCCGCCCCGCCTCTTGGGGGCAGCACCCTCGTCCGTTGCCGGGGTGCTGACGAGATCGGTCTCGCTCACGAAGTTCCTTCCTGACCGGCCCGCGGGCGGTGCCGGGACCAGCGGATTCCACACATCACGTCCGGCTCCTCCGCCGGACAACGACGCCGGGGCGGCATGAAGAGAGCCGCCGTCGGCGAGTGCAGGGGCGGCGACCAGTGCGACGGTCGCGGGGAAGAGGCCGCTCGGTCCGGACCGGATTCCGACCACATGGGCTGCAGTGAGTGGGTTCCGGCTCGAGAGGCCACGCGGATGACGCGTGGATCGCCGTGCGAGGCCGAGGGTAGACCGTCGGCGGGCCCGCGGCAACAACACCCCCGGTCGGGCGCGGCGTGTCACGCCGGGGGACCCGCGGACGCGGCCGGTGCCGGCCCACGACCGCGACGCCGCCGGCGCCCGGGCGCCCCGGTGGCCGACGACGGTGCGGCTCAGCCGATCTCGACCTGCGCGCCGAGCGTGTCGACGGGCAGCGGGAGCGCGGTGAACCCGCTCGTGTCCACCGCCTCGGGCAGCGTTCCGCCCGAGGTCAACGCGAGGACGGTCGGTCCGGCGCCCGAGATGGCGGCGGGCACGCCGTGCGCGCGCAGCGCGTCGACGAGGTCCGCGGACTCCGGGTAGGCCGGGCGGCGGTAGCCCTGGTGCAGCCGGTCCTCCGTGGCCGCCATCAGCAGCTCGGGCCGCTGGGTGAAGGCGAGGACGGAGAGCGCGGTCCGGCTCCCGGTGAACGCCGCGTCGGGTAGCGGGACGAGCTCGGGGAGCAGGCCGCGGGTCGTCGTGGTGGAGGACTCGACCCCGGCGACGAGCGCGACCGGCGCGATGCCGGCGTGCACGTCGAGGCGGACGGCGTGGAACCGGGCGGAGGTGTTGCCCACCTGCTCCCAGGCCACCACGAACCCGCCGAGCAGGCTGGCCGCGGCGTTGTCCGCGTGCCCCTCCATCCCGGCGGTGACCTGCAGCAGCGAGTCCTGCTCGAGGGCCGGGTCGCGCCCGGACAGCACACAGGCGGCGACCGCGCCGGCCACCGCGGCGGCGGCCGAGCTGCCCAGCCCGCGCGAGTGCGGGATCGCGTTGCGGCACCGCATCCGCAGCCCGGCCGGCTCGTCGCCGAACAGCGCCCACGCCGTGCGCATGGCGCGCACCACCAGGTGCGACTCGTCACAGGGCACCTGGCCGGCGCCCTCGCCCTCGACCTCGACGTGCACGCCCGGCGCGCTCGTGCCGCAGACCTCGACGTCGTCGTACAGCCCGAGCGCGAGCCCGAGCGAGTCGAAGCCGGGGCCGAGGTTGGCCGACGACGCCGGCACCCGGACCCGCACCTCGGTCGGGCGGCCCATCAGGCCAGCTCCAGGGCCGCCGCGACGGCCGTGGGGTCGATCGGCACGATCTCGGGGGCCGGGGCGGTGGCCAGCACGCTGTCCGGGTCCTTCAGACCGTTGCCGGTGACGGTGCACACCACGAGCTGCCCGCGGTCCAGCCAGCCGTTCGCCAAGGCCTGCAGCAGCCCGGCGACGCTCGCCGCCGACGCGGGCTCCACGAACACGGCCTCGCGGGTGGAGAGCAGCCGGTGCGCGGCCAGGATCTCGTCGTCGGTGACGGCGGCGAACCGGCCGTCGGACTCCTCGCGTGCGGTCTCGGCGCCGTTCCACGAGGCGGGGGCGCCGATCCGGATCGCCGTGGCGACGGTCTCCGGGTTCTTCACCGGGGCACCGTGGACCAGCGGCGCGGCGCCCGCGGCCTGGAAGCCGAACATCCGCGGCAGCGACCCGATCAGCCCGTCGGCGTGGTAGCCGCGGTAGCCCTTCCAGTACGCGGTGATGTTGCCCGCGTTGCCCACCGGCAGGCAGTGCACGTCCGGGGCGCGGCCCAGCGCGTCGCAGATCTCGTAGGCCGCGCTGGCCTGGCCCGCGATCCGGGTCGGGTTCACCGAGTTGACCAGCGCGATCGCCGGGTAGTCCGCGGTGGTCTTGCGGGCCAGCTCGAGGCAGTCGTCGAAGTTGCCGTCGATCTGCAGGATCCGGGCCCCGTGCGCGACGGCCTGGGCCAGCTTGCCCAGCGCGATCTTGCCCCGCGGCACCAGCACCGCGCTGGTCATCCGGGCCCGGGCGGCGTAGGCGGCGGCCGAGGCCGAGGTGTTGCCGGTCGACGCGCAGAGCACGCTCTGCTTGCCCTCGGCCAGCGCCGCGGTCACGGCCATGGTCATCCCGCGGTCCTTGAAGGACCCGGTCGGGTTGAGCCCGTCGACCTTGAGGTACACCTCGCAGCCGGTGCGCTCGGACAGCACCGGTGCCGGCAGCAGCGGGGTGCCGCCCTCGGCGAGGGTGACGATCTCCCAGTCCGGCCCGACGGGCATCCGGTCGCGGTAGGCCTCGATCACGCCCGGCCAGGGGGCCAGCCGGTTCACGGCGGTGCTCACAGTCTCTCCCGTCATCGCGCGGCGTCGCCCGCCCGCGCGTTCATCCGGCCACGCCGAGGGTGCTGACCGGACGGCCCAGCCCCTCCACGCGCAGCACGCTCTCCACGGCGCGGACCACGTCGAGCCCCGCGAGCGCCTCGACCGTCGCGTGCAGCGCGGAGTCCGGCGCCCCGTGCGTCACGACGACCAGGCGCGCGGCCTGCGCCGCCTCGGCCGCACCGGTCTGCGGTACGTCCCCGTCCTCGCGCCCGCCGGTCTGGCGCACCGCGGCGATGCTCACCCCGCGCCGCGCGAACTCGCCCGCGACGGCGGACAGCACGCCCGTGCGGTCGGCGACCTCGAGGCTCACGTGGTAGCGGGTGTGCACGTCGCCGATCGGCAGCACCGGCAGGCTGGCGTAGGCCGACTCGCGCGGGCCGCGCCCGCCGCCGACCCGGTTGCGGGCCACGGCGACCAGGTCGCCCAACACCGCGCTGGCGGTCGGCGCACCCCCCGCGCCCTGGCCGTAGAACATCAGCTGGCCGGCGGCGTCCGCCTCGACGAACACGGCGTTGAACGCCTCGTTCACGCTCGCGAGCGGGTGGCTCAGCGGGATCATCGCCGGGTAGACGCGCGCGGACACGGACTCGGGCGCACCGCCGGAGCCGGGGACGCGCTCGCAGATCGCGAGCAGCTTGATCGCGCAGCCGAGCCCGCGGGCGGCGGCGATGTCGGCGGCGGTGACCCGGCGGATGCCCTCGCAGTGCACGTCGGCCGCGCTCACCCGGGTGTGGAAGGCGAGGGTGGCGAGGATCGCGGCCTTGGAGGCGGCGTCGTAGCCGTCGACGTCCGCGCTCGGGTCGGCCTCGGCGTACCCGAGCCGGGTGGCCTCTTCGAGGGCCTCCGCGTAGCCGGCGCCCGAGGCGCTCATCGCGGAGAGGATGAAGTTGGTGGTGCCGTTGACGATCCCGGCCACGCGGGTGATCCGGTCCCCGGCGAGCGACTCGCGCAGCGGGCGCAGCAGCGGGATCGCGCCGGCGACGGAGGCCTCGTAGTAGAGGTCGACGCCCGCGCCGTCCGCGGCCTCGGCCAGCGTGGCGCCGTCCTCGGCGAGCAGCGCCTTGTTCGCGGTGACCACGGACTTGCCCGACTTGATCGCCTGCAGCAGCAGCGAGCGGGCCGGCTCGATGCCGCCGACGACCTCGACGACGACGTCGACGTCCTCCCGGGTGACCAGCGCGGAGGCGTCCGTGGTGACCAGGTCCGGGTTCAGCGTGGGGTGCCGGTGCGGGCGGCGCACCGCGACCCCGGCCAGCTCGACCGGCGCGCCCACGCGGGCCGCGAGGTCCCCCGCCTGGTCCTCGAGCAGCCGGACGACCTCGGACCCCACGGTCCCGCAGCCCAGCAGCGCGACCCGGACGGGCGCGTCTGACGTCACGACGATCCTCCTGAGAGTGTGGTGCGGGCGGGGCCGGTGGCGCCGACGGCACGGCGGGCCCGGGCCCGACCGGGGATCATCCCTGCTCGGCCCCCCGCGCGACAGTCCGGGGTGCCCACCCTCACGCCCCTCGCCCGCCGGCCCTCACGGACCGACCTCGAGGCGGAAGAGGTCCTCGTCCGTCTCCCGGCGCAGGATCACCCGCGCCTGCCCCTCCCGGACCGCGACGACGGCCGGGCGGGGCAGCCGGTTGTACGCGCTGGCCATGGAGTAGCAGTAGGCGCCGGTGGCGGCCACCGCCAGCAGGTCGCCGGGTGCGAGGTCGGCCGGCAGCCAGCAGTCCCGCACCACGATGTCGCCGGACTCGCAGTGCTTGCCGACCACCCGGGACAGCGCCGGGCGCGCGCCGTCGGGCAGCGAGTCCAGCGCCGACGAGCGGGACACGAGCCGGCAGTCGTAGAGCGCGTCGTACAGGGCCGTGCGGATGTTGTCGCTCATCCCGCCGTCGACGCTGACGTACCGCCGCGAGCCGACGCCGAGCGGGACCTCCTTGAGCGTGCCGACCTCGTAGAGCGTGATGCCGCCGGGCCCGGCGACGGCCCGCCCGGGCTCCACGGCGATGGCCGGCACCTCGAGCCCCGCGGCCGCGCACTCGCGCTCGACGATCCCGCGCAGCTCCTTCGCGAGCGCCTCGACCGACAGCGGGTCCTCGTCCGGCCGGTAGGCGATGCCGATGCCGCCGCCCAGGTCGAGCGTGGTCAGGTCGGCGAGGGCGGCCGCGCCGTGCTCGCGGTGCAGGTCCGCCAGCAGCCGGACGACGCGGTGCGCCGCCACCTCGAAGCCCTCGGTCTCGAAGATCTGGCTGCCGATGTGGCTGTGCAGCCCGACGAGCCGCAGGTTGCCGGCCTTGAGCACGCGGCGGGCGGCCTCGGCGGCGTCGGAGTCGGGCCCGCCGGCGATCGAGAACCCGAACTTCTGGTCCTCGTGCGCGGTCGCGATGAACTCGTGCGTGTGCGCCTCGACGCCCACCGTCACCCGGATCATCACCGGCTGGACGACGTCCCGCTCGGCGGCCACCGCGTCGAGCCGGACGATCTCGTGGAAGGAGTCCAGCACGACCCGGCCCACGCCGTTGTCGACGGCGGCGGCCAGCTCGGCGACGGACTTGTTGTTGCCGTGCATCGCGATCCGCCCGGCCGGGAAGCCGGCCCGCAGCGCGACCGCGAGCTCGCCGCCGCTCGCGACGTCCATCGACAGGCCCTCGTCGGCGACCCAGCGCGCGATCTCGGTGCTGAGGAAGGCCTTGGCGGCGTAGTGCACGGACTCGGCCCCGAACGCGGCGGCGAACTCGGCCGCACGGGACCGGAAGTCCGCCTCGTCGATCACGAACAGCGGGGTGCCGTACCGCTCGGCCAGCTCGCGGACGTCGACGCCGGCGACCCGCAGGGCGCCGTCGGGGCCGCGGTGGGCGTTGCGCGGCCAGACGGCCGGCGCGAGGTGGTCGAGCTCGGCGGCGCCGGTCGGACGGGGGCCCGCGGTCTCCGGCGGCGCCTGGATGCCGCCGTGCAGGGGGCCGGCGGGGTGCGCTCTCACGAGGTGGTCCTCACATCCGTTCCGGTGCGCTCACGCCGAGCAGGCCCAGCCCGTTCGCGAGCACCTGCCGGGCGGCGACACACAGGGCGAGCCGGGCGCGGTGCAGCTCGGTGACCTGCTCGTCGCCCATCGGCAGGACGCGGCAGCTGTCGTAGAACTTGTGGTACGCGCTGGCCAGGGCCTCGAGGTAGCGCGCGACCCGGTGCGGCTCGCGCAGCTCCGCCGCCGCGCGCACGATCTCCGGGAACTCCCCCAGTGTACGGATCAGGTCGCCCTCGCGCGGGTGCTCGAGCAGCTCGTACTCCCTCCCCGGCTCGACGCCGAGGTCGGCGGCGTTGCGGGCCAGCGAGGCCAGCCGGGCGTGCGCGTACTGCACATAGAAGACCGGGTTGTCGTTGCTGCGCCTGACCAGCAGGTCGAGGTCGACGTCCAGCGCGGAGTCGACCGAGGAGCGGATCAGCGAGTAGCGGGCGGCGTCGACGCCCACGGCCTCGACCAGGTCCTCCATCGTGACGACCGTGCCCGCCCGCTTGCTCATCCGGACCGGCTGGCCGTCCTTGACGAGGTTGACCAGCTGGCCGATGAGCACCTCGACGACGGCGGGGTCGTCGCCGAACGCGGCCGCGGCCGCCTTGAGCCGGGCGATGTAGCCGTGGTGGTCGGCGCCGAGCATGTAGATGCACAGGTCGAAGCCGCGGGCCCGCTTGTCCCGCAGGTAGGCGAGGTCGCCCGCGATGTACGCCGGGCGGCCGTCGCTCTTGATCACCACGCGGTCCTTGTCGTCCCCGTAGTCCTTCGACCGCAGCCACCACGCGCCGTCCGCCTCGTAGAGCGCGCCGGAGTCCTTGAGCTGCTGGACGACCGCGTCCACCGCGCCGGACTCGTGGAGCGAGTTCTCGTGGAACCAGACGTCGAAGTCCGTGCCGAACTCGTGCAGGTCCTGCTTGATCTCGTCGAACATGAACCCGACGCCGACGCGGCGGAAGATCTCGTCCCGGTCCGGGGACCCCAGCGCCGCCGGCTCGGCCCGGACCACCCGCGCGGCGATGTCGGCGACGTAGGCGCCGCCGTAGCCGTTCTCCGGGGCCGGCTCGCCCTTCGCGGCCGCCACCAGGGACGCGACGAACCGGTCGATCTGCGCGCCGGCGTCGTTGAAGTAGTACTCCCGGGTGACCTTGGCGCCCCGCGCGGTGAGCACCCGGCCCAGCGCGTCGCCGACCGCGGCCCACCGGGTGCCGCCGAGGTGCAGCGGGCCGGTCGGGTTGGCGGAGACGAACTCGAGGTTCACGTTCCGCCCGGCGTACTCGTCGCCGGTGCCGTACGCCTCGCCGGCCGCGAGCAGCTCGCCCACCAGCGCGCCCTGCGCGTCCGCGGCCAACCGGAGGTTGATGAACCCGGGGCCCGCGACCTCGGCCGACGCGATCCCGGGGCGGCCCGTGAGGTCCTCGGCCAGCCAGCCCGCGAGGTCCCGCGGGGCGACGCCGGCCTTCTTCGCCGTGCGCAGTGCCACGTTGGTCGCGTAGTCGCCGTGCTCGGGGTTGCGGGGCCGCTCGACGCCGGCGTCGGCGGGCAGCGCGTCCGCGGCCAGGCCGCGCGCGGCCAGCACGTCCTGCGCGGCGACACGGACCAGGTCGGCGAGCACGTCGGGAGTCACCCCACGAGGATAGGAGGTGGCACTCGGGGGTTTCTCAGGCGGCGCTCCTAGACTGCGGGACCGCGACCACCGAGCTGAGCTCGCGAAGCGGGAGTTCTTCCCGAGCGGAGCGTGCGCAGCGCGCATCCGGCTCAGCACGGGTGAGGTCGCCCACGACCCCCGAAGCACCTGGACGGTTCATGGCCAGCGGCAAGAGCAGCAAGGCGAGCAGGAACAAGGCCCGCAACTCGGTCGTCACCCAGCGGTCGACGCCGTGGGGCCTGATCGCGGGCGTACTGGTCGTCGTGCTGTTCGCCGGCGCGATCTTCGGCTACGCGGTCTACAAGAACAACGAGAACAGCGCCGCCCAGGACGCCCTCGCCGCGTACACGCCGAGCGACACCAACCGCGACCCGTCGACGCAGATCCCCGGCGTGGTCACGGACAACTACACCGGGTCCGGCCAGGGCCACATCGCGAGCCCGACCCGGGTCGCCTACACCCACACGCCCCCGATCGGCGGGACCCACGACCAGTACTGGGCCGCGTGCACCGGGGTCGTCTACCCGACGGCGGTGCGCCAGGAGAACCTCGTGCACTCGCTCGAGCACGGCGCGGTGTGGATCGCCTACAACCCGGACCAGGTCACCGGCGCGGCGCTCGACACGCTCTCGGCCAAGGTCGACGGCCAGCCGTACACGGTGATGGCGCCCTACCCCGGCCTCGACCAGCCGATCTCGCTGCAGGCCTGGAACCACCAGCTCAAGCTGAGCGACGCGAACGACCCGCGGATCGACCAGTTCCTCACCGCGCTGCGCCGCAACCAGTACAACTACCCGGAGATCGGTGCGACCTGCCAGGCGCTCGGCCCGGGCGCGTTCGACCAGGACGCCCCGCCGCCGTTCGAGCCCACCCCGCCCGTCGCCGAGGTCGACGGCGGCACGGTCGTGACCGAGCGCGGCGCCGGCGCGACCGGCGGCACGATGGCCGACCCGACGAAACCGGGCCAGTGAGCCCCGTGGCCACGGACCTCGCCGAGCCGGACGCGGCGGCCGGGCCCGCCCGCCGCGAGCCGCGGTGGGTCCGCCCGCTCGTCGTGGTCGCGGCGGCCGTGGCGCTGCTGCTGATCGGCGGGGCGGGCGGGATGCTGGTCGGCCTGCCCGGCTCCGCGGGGACGACCACGCCGTCGGCGGACTCGGTCGACGTCGGGTTCGCGCAGGACATGACGGTGCACCACGAGCAGGCCGTCGAGATGGCCTCGTGGGCCCGGGACCACACCTCGGACCCGCAGGTCAAGCAGCTCGCCTTCGACATCGAGACCACGCAGCTGCAGCAGATCGGGCGGATGCAGGGCTGGCTGGGGCTGTGGGGCGCCCCGCCCTTCCCCACCGGCCGGCAGTACATGACCTGGATGGCCGCGGACAGCGGGCACGGGCACGGGATGTCCGACGGCGCGTCGGCCGGTGCCGCCCGGATGCCCGGCATGGCGACGGACGGGGACCTGAAGAACCTGCGGGCCTCGAGCGGCGTGCAGCTCGACACGCTGTTCCTCCAGCTGATGCTGCGCCACCACCTCGGCGGCGCGGACATGCTGCAGTACGCGGCCGGGCGGGCGGCGCTGCCGGAGGTCCGCAACCTCGCCGCGCAGGCGCTGGCGGCGCAGACCTCCGAGGCCGACCTCATGCGGCAGCTGCTCGCCGCGCGGGGAGCGCAGCCCCTCCCGCAGAACTGATCCAGGGGTGTTGTAGGGTTCCTCCTGCACGCCGCGGGAACGCGACGAGCGGGAGTCGCCCCCGTAGCTCAGGGGATAGAGCACCGCCCTCCGGAGGCGGGAGCGCAGGTTCGAATCCTGCCGGGGGCACCATCGGGACGACGGAAGCGGCTTCGGCCGCTTTTCGTGTTCTCGGGCCCGGTCGCACTCGTCGGGCGCCTCCTCCGTGCCCCGGGCCCGGTCGCACTCGCCGGGCGCCTCCTCGGTGTCCCGCACAACGGCCGCGGCGCCGCGGTGAGCGGGATGTGACACGGCGGACCGAATTCGCTGACCTGACGGCAATCCCCCGTTCCTAGCGTCGGCCCGGCGGGTCACCCCGACCCGCCCGGTTTCGGCGGCGCGACGGCACGGAGGACATGAGGCGTGGGCACACCGGATCCCGGCCCGCTCACCAGCGTTCGGACGGTCTGCTCCTACTGCGGCGTCGGCTGCGGGATGGTGCTGGACCTCGAACCCGGCCCGGACGGGGCGCCCCGGATCCGCAGGGTCCGTGGCGACGCCGACCATCCCGCCAACGCCGGCCGGCTGTGCACCAAGGGCGCGCACAGCGCCGAGATGCTCGTCGCCGACGGCCGGCTGCGCACCGCGCTGCGCCGCCCCGCGCGGGGTGCGGAGGCCGGGCCCACGCCGGTCGACGCCGCGATCACCGAGACCGCCCGCCGGCTGCGGGCGATCCTCGACGAGCACGGGCCGGACGCGTTGTCCCTCTACGTCTCCGGGCAGATGACCCTGGAGGCCCAGTACCTGGCCACCAAGCTCGCCAAGGGCTTCTGGCGCACGAAGTGGATCGAGTCCAACTCGCGGCTCTGCATGGCCAGCGCCGGCACCGGCTACAAGCAGTCCCTCGGCTCGGACGGCCCGCCCGGCTCGTACGCCGACCTCGACCACGCCGACGTCTTCCTGGTGGTCGGCGCGAACATGGCCGACTGCCACCCGATCCTCTTCCTGCGGATGATGGACCGGGTCAAGCAGGGCGCGAAGCTGATCGTCGTCGACCCGCGCCGCACGGCGACCGCCGCGAAGGCGGACCTGTTCCTGCAGCTCGTGCCCGGCACCGACCTGGCGCTGCTCAACGGCCTGCTGCACCTGCTCGTCGCGCAGGGCGCGGTCGACGAGGAGTTCGTCGCCGAGTTCACCGAGGGCTGGGAGGCGATGCCGGAGTTCCTCGCCGACTACTCCCCCGAGGCGGTCGCCGCGATCACCGGCGTGCCCGAGGCGGACCTGCGCGAGGCGGCCCGGCTGATCGGCGGCGCGGCGAACTGGACGAGCTGCTGGACGATGGGGCTCAACCAGAGCACGCACGGCACCTGGAACACGAACGCCCTGGTCAACCTGCATCTCGCCACCGGCGCGATCTGCCGCACCGGCTCGGGGCCCTTCTCGCTCACCGGCCAGCCCAACGCCATGGGCGGGCGGGAGATGGGCTACATGGGCCCCGGGCTGCCCGGCCAGCGCACCGTGCTCTCGCCCGAGGACCGGCGGTTCGTCGAGGAGCTGTGGCGGGTGCCCGAGGGGACGATCCGCGCCGACGTCGGCACCGGGACGATCGACATGTTCGCGCGGATGGCCGCGGGCGAGATCAAGGCCTGCTGGATCGTCTGCACCAACCCCGTCGCGAGCGTCGCGAACCGCGGCACGGTGCTCGACGGGCTGGCGCGCTGCGAGTTCGTGGTGACCCAGGACGTCTTCGCGGCCACCGAGACGAACGCCCACGCCGACGTCGTGCTGCCCGCGGCCATGTGGGCCGAGGTCGAGGGCGTGATGATCAACTCGGAGCGGAACCTGACGCTCCTGCGGCCCGCGGTCGCGCCCCCCGGCGAGGCGCTGCCGGACTGGCAGATCATCGCGCGGGTCGCCTGCGAGATGGGCTACGCCGAGCACTTCACCTACTCGTCGGCCGAGGAGGTCTTCGAGGAGCTCAAGGGCGCGTGGAACCCGGCCACCGGCTACGACGTCCGCGGGGTCACCTACGAGCGGCTGCGCGCCACCCCCGTCCAGTGGCCGGCCGCGCCGGGCGGGCCGGACCGCAACCCCGTGCGCTACCTCGACGAGGGGGGCAGCCGGCGTCGGCGGGGGGAGGCCCGGCCGTCCTTCGCCACGCCGTCGGGCAGGGCGCAGTTCCTCCCCCGCCCGCACCTGCCCCCGGCCGAGCTGCCCGACGACGACTTCCCGCTGGTCCTCACCACCGGCCGGCTGCAGCACCAGTGGCACACGTTGACCAAGACCGGCAAGGTCGCGGCGCTGACCAGGCTCGACCCCGGCCCGTTCGTCGAGCTCCACCCCGCGGACGCCGAGGCCGCCGGGATCGCCGACGGGGACCGGGTCGCGGTGACCTCGCGGCGCGGGCGCGCCGTGCTGCCCGCCGTGGTCACCGACCGGATGCGGCCCGGGACCTGCTGGGCGCCGTTCCACTGGAGCGACCTGTTCGGCGAGGAGCTCGCGGTCAACGCCGTGACCAACGACGCCGTCGACCCCGCCTCGCTGCAGCCCGAGCTCAAGGCGTGCGCCGTGTCGGTCGAGAAGGTCGCGTCCGCCGCGGTGAGTACGGACGGTCGCTCCGGCGACGACTCCCGCCCAGGAGGGGTCGGGGCGGCGCTCGGGCTCGACCTCACCCCGCCGGTACTGACGGGCGCCGAGCGGCGCTACCTCGCAGGCTTCCTCGCCGGGGTGGAGCGGGGCGGGGCGCCGGGCGTGCCCGTCCTGCCCGTGGGCGCACCCGTCGGCCGGGACACCGCGGCGTGGGTCAACGGCATGCTGGCCGGGACCTTCTCCCGGCTCGCCGGCGGGGAGCCGGACCCCGCCGCGGAGGACGGGCGCCCCCTGCTCGTGCTGTGGGCCTCGCAGACGGGCAACGCCGAGGGCGTCGCCTCGGCCGTCGCGGCGCGACTCACCGCAGCCGGACGCTCCCCACAGCTGCTCTCGATGGGTGACACCTGTCCGGACGCGCTGCCCCCGAACGCCGACCTCCTCGTGGTCACCAGCACGTTCGGCGACGGCGACGCCCCGGACGTGGGATCCGACTTCTGGACGGACCTCGCCGGCGACCGGCCGCCCCTGCGGGAGGTCCGGTTCGCGGTGCTCGCGCTCGGCGACCCCAGCTACTCGGAGTTCTGCGGACACGGCCGCCGGCTCGACGCGCGGCTGGCCGAGCTCGGCGGCACGCGGCTGCTCGACCGCGTGGACTGCGACCCCGACTTCGAGGGCCCGGCCGCGGCGTGGACCGACGAGGTGGTGGGCCTGCTGACCGACGGCGGCCGCCCGCGCCCACCGGCCACCACCCGCCCCGTCGCGCCGCCGGCCGCGCCACCGGCGCAGACGGCACCCGCCGCGGTCGACACCACGCTGCGGGAGGCCCGCCTGCTGAGCCTGCCCGGCTCGGCCAAGGAGGTCCGCCGGTTCACCCTCGCCGGCGACCGGGACCTCGCCTACGAGGCGGGGGACGCGCTCAGCGTCCGGCCGGTCAACCATCCCGACCTGGTCGAGGAGTGGCTGGAGCTCACGGGCCTGCCCGCCGACGAGGCCGTCACGCTGCGCGGCACCGACCTGGCGTTCGCCGAGGCGCTGGGCCGCCATCTCGACATCACCCGGATCTCCCCGGCCTTGCTCGCGTTCGTCGCCGAGCGCACCGGCGACCGGATGCTCAAGGAGCTGCTGCGGGCCGGGCACGGCACCGACCTCGCGCGCTGGACCTGGGACCGGCAGGCCCCGGACGTCCTCACCGAGTTCCCGGTCCGGGCCTCGGCGCAGGAGTGGGCGGAGGCGCTGACCCCGCTGCAGCCGCGTCAGTACTCGATCTCCTCCAGCCCGCTGACCAGTCCCGACGCCGTCTCGCTCACCGTGTCGGTGGTCCGCTTCACGAGCCGGCACGGCCGGTCGCGCCGCGGGGTGTGCTCGACCTTCCTCGCCGACGCGGCGGGCGAGGGTCCGACGCCGGTGCTGGTGAGGTCGTCGCCCCGGTTCCGGCCGCCCGCCGACCCCGCCACCCCGATGATCATGGTGGGTCCGGGCACCGGCGTGGCCCCCTTCGTCGGGTTCCTGGAGGACCGGCGGGCCCGTGGGCACACCGCACCGAACTGGCTGTTCTTCGGCGAGCAGCGGTGCACGACGGACTTCTACTACCGCGAGGAGCTGGAGGCGATGCGGGCCGACGGCACGCTCACCCGGCTCGACCTCGCCTTCTCCCGCGACCAGCGGCACAAGGTCTACGTGCAGGACCGGATGCGCGAGCACGGCGCCCAGCTCTGGCGCTGGCTCGCCGACGGCGCCCACTTCTACGTCTGCGGCGACGCGACGCGCATGGCCAAGGACGTGGACCTCGCGCTGCGGGACGTCGTCGCCGCGCACGCGGGCCTGGACGCCGACCGCACGGCGGCCTACGTGAAGCAGCTGGTCGCCGACGGCCGCTACGTGCGCGACGTGTACTGACACCGAGGGGGCACGGGCCCGACCCGCGAACGTCGACGCCGGGTCAGGGGTCTTTCACCGCGAGTTCACCTCACCCGTATGCTCGCCCCGTCCGGCCGACGGTTGGGCCGATGGGGGGACGATGACGATCGACGACGCACGCGACGCGGTCACACCGCCGCAGGGCCTCGCGGCCGCCCGGCCGGCCGCCGCGATCCCGGCCTGGCGAGGGCTGGTGGTGTTCGTGGTCCGCGAGGCCGCGGCCCACCAGATCGACGAGGCGGTGGCCGGCATCGCGCGCGGCCTGGAGATCCTCGACGTCGTCGAGCTCGACGCGGCGCAGCGCGCCGCCGCGCGGACCGGGCTGACCGGCGCCGACTGGGGTCCCGGCGGCAAGCCGGTGCCCGGGGGCGGACCGCACACCTTCGTGATCGCCTGCGACGTCGCACCGCCGGTCGGCGTGGTGCACGGCGTGCGGAGCATGGCCGAGCGGATCGACGAGGTCCGCGCGCGCACCACGCACCGGCTGCTGCACACGTTGCCGCCGCAGCAGCACTACGAGCCGCTGCACGTGTCCACGGGGCCGCAGCAGGCCCTGGACTTCCTGGAGGTCCTCGGCGACCTCGACGTCCAGGCCCGGCTGCTCCCGCGCGTCACGGCCCTCATCGAGGCCTGCTCGGTGCCCTTCCCGCTGGTGCGGATGCTGGCGCCGGACTCCCCCGGCTACCGGGCGCGGGTCGCGCTCGTCGACCACCCCGTGCACGGGCGGTCGGTGTGCAAGATCTTCCGGCCGGGCGCGCTCGAGTTCTTCCGGCGCGAGCTGAGCGCCCGCCAGGAGCTCGCCGACCTGCCGGAGGTGCCCGAGCTGCTCGAGCACGGCCCCAACTGGCTGCTCACCCCCTTCTACACGGACGTCGGCCGGCACCTCGTCCGCCCGCTCTCCGGGGTGAAGGAGATGCACCAGCTGCGCCCGGACGTCGTCCGGCAGCTGGCCCGCTTCGCCCGCGACCTGCACGAGCGCGGCAAGTTCGTGCTCGACCTCTCCCCCCACAACCTCATGTGGGACGCTCACGCGGGCCTCAAGGTGCTCGATCTCGAGTTCGTGCTCGACTACCCCGGGCCCGTGCCGCCGTTCGAGGAGTGCTGGAGCCTGCACGGGGTCCCGAGCGAGCTCCGCCGCGTCGGCGACGGCCTGCCGGACCTGATGCTGACGAAGGGGGTCGGGAACTCGGTGTTCCATCCCGCCGTGTCCGGGCTGCCGCCGGAGAGCCTGTTCTCGCCGCCCCGCCGCGGCGAGACCGTGCGCCGCACCGCCACCCAGCTCGCCTGGTACGCCGGGCTCGCCGTCGCCGGCCGCGTGCACCCCGCGATGCGTCGATGACGGCGCTCCCGCCGGAACCGCCCACGGAGCCGCTCCCGAACCCCGGACGCCCGGCCCGTTCGAGCCTCACCGCCCGGACGGTGCGCGGCTTCGCCTGGTCCTTCACGGGCTCGGTCGGGCAGGCGGTGCTGCAGATCGCGGCGACCGTCGTGCTCGCCCGGCTGCTCACCCCGGAGGAGTTCGGCTCCGTCGCGGCGGCGCTGCTCGTCGTCGGGCTCACCCAGCTGGTCACCCAGCTCGGGGTGGCGGCGGCGCTGGTGCACCGCCGCGAGCTCACCGACCGGGACGTCGCGGCCGCCTTCTGGTTCTCGGTCCTGCTCTCCGCGGTCTTCGCCGCGCTGCTCTTCCTGCTCGCCCCCGCGCTGAACGGGCTGGTGGGCCTGCCGGCGGACTCCGGGCTGCTGCGGATGCTCTCGGTCACGCTCGTGCTGGCCGGCGCCACCGCGGTGCCCACCGGGCTCCTGCAGCGGGACCTGCGGTTCCGGCCGACGGCCGTCGTCGACCTGGTCGCGGCCGGGCCGGGGATCATCGGGGTGTCCGTGGTGCTGGCCCTGCTCGGCTTCGGCGCGACCGCGCTGGCCTGGGCGGAGATCGCGGCGGCGCTGATCAAGTGCGTGGGTTACCTGGCGCTCACCCGGCCGTCGGTGGCGGTGGAGGCGCCGTCCGCCGCCTGGAGGCGGCTGCGCCCGATGCTGAACTTCGGGTCGGGGTACTCGCTCACCCAGCTCGGCAACTGGATCGCGCTCAACGCGGACAACCTCGTCGTCGCCAACGTCCTGGGCACCGGGCCGCTCGGCGTCTACACCCGGGCCTACAACCTGCTCTCCGAGCCGGCCAACGTGATCGGCGGCGCCGCGGACAAGGCGCTGTTCCCGGCGATGGCCCGGGTGCGGGACGACGGCGCCCGGCTGCGGCACGCCTACGTCCGCACGTCCTCGCTCGTCGCCCTGGTGACGGCGCCCGCCGCGGTGCTGCTGTTCGTGCTCGCGCCCGAGGTCGTGCACATCCTGCTCGGCGCGCAGTGGGACGCGGTGATCCTGCCGGTCCAGGTGTTCGCGCTGGTGCTGCTGCCCCGGACGTCGTACAAGATCAGCACCTCGTTGACGCGCGCCACCGGCGCGGTGTTCCGGGCGGCGTGGCGGCAGTGGCTCTACGCGGCCGAGGTCGTGGTGCTGTGCTCGGTCGGCGCGCGGCTGTGGGGCGTGAACGGCGTGGCGATCGGCGCCTCGGTCGCGATCCTGCTGCACTTCCTCGTGATGCTGCGGTTCTCCGCACGGGTCTCCGAGGGCCTGATGGGCGCGGTGCTGCGGATGTACGTCAAGCACGTGCCCGCGGTCGTGGCGGTGGCACTGGCGAGCTGGGCGGTGGCCGCCGCGGTGCGCCCCGTCGGGTCGGACGTGCTCACGCTGGTCGCCGCGGCCGCCGCCGGGGGCGTCGCCGCCCTGGGCGTGCTGGTGCTGCTGCGGGGCCGGTTCGCGGAGGAGCTGGCGGTCGTCGCGAACCTGCGGCGGGGAAAGAAGGTGCCGGTCCCGGCGTGATCCGGTAGGACGCACCTCATGGGTCCGAAGGCGGAGCTGCACCACTACTTCCGGCAGGGCCGCGAGGCCCTCCTGTGGAAGCTCGACGGCGTCTCCGAGTACGACGCGCGGCGCCCGCTCACACCGACCGGCACCAACCTGCTCGGGCTCGTCAAGCACACCGCGATCGTGGTGGCGGGGTACTTCGGGGTGGTGTTCGACCGGCCCTTCCCGCATCCCCTGCCGTGGGCGGAGGAGACCGCGGAGCCCAACGACGACATGTGGGCCCTGCCGGGCGAGACGCGGGCGCAGATCGTCACGCTGTTCCACGACGCGAACGCGCACGCCGACGCGACCGTCGAGGCCCTCGACCTCGACTCCCCGGGCCACGTGCCGTGGTGGTCCGGGCCCGTGACGCTGAGTCGGATCCTCGTGCACGTGGTCGCCGAGGTGCACCGGCACGCCGGCCACACCGACATCGTCCGCGAGGCGGTCGACGGCGTCGCCGGGCTGCGGGCGGACAACGCCAACCTCGCCGAGGGCGACGCCGCGTGGTGGGCGGGGTACCGGGCCCGGGTCCAGGCGGAGGCGGAGCGGTACCGCGAGGACCGACACCCGTCGGGGCTGCACGGCCCGTCGACGGGGTGTGCGACGGACACGCGGGTGTGAGGACGCGCGCCCCGAGCGGGTGCCGGGAACACGAGCGGGTGGTCGGGGTCCGGGCGGTCGACGACCGCCGACCCGCCGTCCGCAAGGGCTCCGAGCGACCGTTCCGCCCGCCCACGGATCGGCGGTCGGACGCCTCGCCCGTACGCCGATAGCAGGCTTCCGTTAACCGGTTCGCAACGACCCTGCCTGTCACCTCGCGTAGTCGGAGCACTACTTTCGCGGCCACAGCTCCAGGAGGTGACAGTCAGTGGCGCTTGCGTCGATCTTGTCCGGTATGCCCGACCTGTTGCAGCGCACGCTCGCGCAGCACAGCCCCGACCAGCACGGGTACTGCCGGGAATGTCGCGAGGCGTCGGGCATCGCGGCCGCCTGGCCGTGCGCCACCCGCGAGGTCGCCGAGGAGGCCGAGTACATCCAGCGCGGCGGGCTGCCCGGCACGCTCGGCGGCCGGCACCGCAGCAGCCGGGCCTGAGACCCGGCCGGATCGTCCGGAGCGGGACCCGGGCCCGCGCCCGCCGGAACCACCGCGTGGACGGCGAGCGCCTGTGGCCGGGCACCGGCTCCGTAAAGGACACTCCTCCGAACGGGCGGCGCACTCCCGATCATCGGCCGTGCGTTCGGAGGAGGCCCGCCCGCAACCGTCGCGAACGGCGCGCCGAACGGCACCGCACCTGTGAACGCGACCACGCGCGGACCGCCCGGCGAGACCCTCGCCACCCGAACGGCCGTTCGTCGCTCGGCCCGATCCGATCGTCTCACCAGGGGCAACCTCCCCCGCTGCGAGGAGCCGGAAGCCCCTAGCGTCGGTCTCGACCGGATCACGGAAGGGTCACGAACGACCCTGGGCGACCCCGAACGCCCGCCTCCCCGGCAGGGCCGACCCCGTCGGGACCCTCCGCGGCCCGGTCGCCGTCCGACAGCCGAACACGAGAGGTCGCAGTGGCCCGGCATCGCTCCCCACGAGGCCGCACCGCGATCCCCCACCAGCAGCCGGCGCCGAGCTCCCCACGGCGTCGTCGCGCACGGGTGGGGGACGCGGTCCGGTCGGTCCCCGGTCCCGTCCGTCACGGGTCCGCACTCGCACTCGCCGCGGGCGGCGTCGTCGCCGTCCTCGCGGCCGCGGCTCCCCTGGCGGGGTCGCTCGACGCCGCCCTCCCCACGGGTACGGCGTCCGAGGCACGGCTCGCCGCCGAGTCCGTCCCCGCGCCGGCGTCCGTTCCCGGATCCGCCTCCGCCGTCCCGGCCCCGCGCCAGGCACCCGTCGTCGAGATGACGGCGTTGGCCGACGCCGCCCGCATCGCCGGCGAGCACGCCACCGCCGAGGCCGGGCGGCAGCAGGCCGAGGCCGCCCGGGCCGCGGAGGCGGCTTCCGCGGCCGAGGACCGCGCGAAGCAGGCGCTCGCCGGCCGGACGCTGCAGGCGGGCTCCGGCAGCAGCACCTCCTGTGGGATGAGCACCGCGGGCCTCGGCGCCGTGAAGCCGTGGGTGACCGACGCCGTCGAGTTCCTGGGCTGCCGGTTCGGCGAGCCGCAGACGCTCGGCGTCGGCAGCCGCGGCAACGCCTCCGACCACCCGTCCGGCCTCGCGGCGGACTTCCTGGTGGGCAGGGCGACCGGCGACGCGATCGCGGAGTGCGCGGTGCAGAACAGGCAGGCGCTCGGCGTCTCGTACGTGATCTGGCAGCAGCAGATCAACGACGGCAGCGGCTGGCAGCCCATGGAGGACCGCGGCAGCGCCACGGCCAACCACGAGGACCACGTGCACGTCTCGTTCGAGAGGTCCGCTCCCGCCGGTCGGCCCGCGACCTGCTGACCCCGGGGCGCCGACACCGGTAGAACTGGTGGATGGGCGACGGTCTCCTCCGGCTCGAACGACAGGTCGAGCTCCGGTTCGCGGGCGACACCGTCCGCACGGGCAACCACGTGAACCTCTCGGCCGTGCACGTCGAGGGGTCCACCGTCTGGCTCGCCGGCGACGAGACCGCGACGGTCGAGCGGCTCGAGCTCGATCCCGCGCTCGCCGTCGCCGGCAAGCCGGTGAGCTTCCCGCTCGCCGAGCTGGTCCGGCTGCCCGGGCCGCCGGAGCAGGAGGCGGACGTCGAGGGTCTCGCCCGCGGCGGCGGGTTCCTCTGGGTCGTCGGCTCGCACAGCCTCAAGCGCCGGCGGGTCAAGCCCGACCACGACGCGGCCCGCGCGCTGAAACGCCTGGCGAAGGTCCGCCGCGAGGAGAACCGGTACGTCCTCGCGCGGCTGGCCGTCGAGGCCTACACCGAGGGGCCGCCCGAGCTCGTGCTGCGCACGGCCGCGGGCGTCTGCTCGGCGCTCGTCGGCGCGCGGGGCGGCGTCGGCCTGGCGGACCTGCTCGCCGACGACCCGCGGCTCGGCCCGTTCCTGCACATCCCGGGCAAGGACAACGGGTTCGACGTCGAGGGCCTGGCCGTGCACGGCGAGTCCGTCTACGTCGGCCTGCGGGGCCCGGTGCTGCGCGGCTGGGCGGTCGTGCTCGAGCTGCTCCCGCAACCGGACCCCGCGGACGACGGCCGGCTCCTCCTCGGCGCCTTCCCCGGCGGGGAGCGCTACCGCACCCACCTGCTCGACCTGGGCGGGCTCGGCGTGCGCGACCTGTGCCCGCACGGCGACGACCTGCTGGTCCTCGCCGGGCCGAGCATGGCACTCTCCGGGCCGGTGCGGCTCCACCGGTGGCGGGACGCGGCCACGTCGGACGCCCCGCTGCTCGTCCGCCGCGACCGCCTGCCGCTGCTCGGCGAGCTGCCGCACGGGCAGGGCGAGGACCACGCCGAGGGCATCGCGCTGCTGCCCGGAGCGGGGCCGCCGCGGCTGCTGGTGGTGCACGACAGCCCGGGACGGGACCGGCGGCCCACCCCGTCGTCGGTGCTCGCGGACGTCGTCGCGCTCGACGGGTGAGCCGACCGCTCGCCGCGCACGCGGGCACGCACATCTCACGGTGAGTCACCGACCCGCGATCCTTCGTGACCTCTCCGCTACATTCCTGGGCACGACGCGACGGCCCGGCTCCCCGACGGACCCGGAGACCCTCCGCCCGGTGCCCCTACACCGGCGGTCCGCCCGGGCCTCGCACCGAGAAGGCAGGACGTGTCGCGGCACCGCTCCCCCGCCGCGGGCGCGCCCGGTCGCGGGACGGTCGACGTACGCCGGCGGCTCGCGGCCACCGGCGCCGCGCCGCCCCGGACCCGTCGGCAGGCGCTGCGCCGCGGCACCACGGCCGGCGCCGTGTCCGGCGGCGCGCTGGCCGTGGTCGCGCCCGCGGCGTCGATGCTGGCGACCGGGCCCTCCGCCGCGGTGGAGTCGGCCGAGGTGGGCCTCGCCTCCTCCGACGTGGTCGACGACGAGCTGTTCGCCACGGACGGCGCCACCCTCGCCGCGAGCGTCCTCCCGGTCCGCCGCGAGGCCGACCCGCCGGGGCTCGCCGCGGCCGAGAACCTGCTGAAGTCCGCGGTGCTCAACGACGCCGCCCGCCGGGCCGAGGAGGAGCGGCTGGCCCGCGAGGCCCGCACGAACTGCGCGGTCGACCTGTCCGACCTCGGCGCGGTCAAGCCGTGGGTCCGCGACGCCGCCCGGTTCCTCTCCTGCCTCTACGACCAGCCGGACCTCATCGGCGTCGCCGGCCGCGGGCGAGTCTCCGACCACCCCACCGGCCGGGCCCTCGACCTCATGACCACCGGCGCCCACGGCGACCGCATCGCCGCCTGCGCCCTGGCCAACCGCGAGGCCCTCGGCGTCTCGTACGTGATCTGGGAGCAGCGGATCAACTACGGGGACGGCTGGGAGGCGATGGAGAACCGGGGCAACGCCACCGAGAACCACTTCGACCACGTGCACGTCTCGTTCGAGCAGGGCGCCGGCTCCGGCGATCCCGACCCCGACCTCTGCACCTGACCTCTTGATCCACCCGCCGGAGCCGTCGAAGGCCCGCGTGTTCAGTTCGCGCTGTCCGGGGTGGCGGCGTGGTGCGGGTGCCCGTGGGTGCGCCGGCCCTGCTTCATCTCGGCCTCGAAGACGTGTCGCTTACCGTCCATGAGGTCGTTGCGCATCTCGCGTTCGGTGCCCTTGAGCGGCTCGTAGTAGTTGTCGTCGAAGTCCTCGACGATCTGGAAGCTCCAGCGCCCCTGCAGGACGTTGCGCCCGACGAGCTCGCGCTGGATCCGGTCGGCCCACTCCTCCTGGCCGCAGGCGCGGAGCTTGTCCACGACGTCGTCGAGCATGGCGTCGGCCCCGCCGAGGAGCTGGTGGAACTCGTACAGCGCGCCCCGGGCCCGCTCGATCCGCTCGAGCATCTCGGAGAACTTGCCGGCGGCCTCGACCAGCTCGTCGGAGGCGCCCTCGGGGCGGGCGTGGGTCTCGTCCACGGACAGGTCGGCGGGCGCGGCCTCGTTCGTCGTGCTCATGCCCGTCGGTACCCGGGCTTTCCCGCGCCGAACCCCGGCGCCGGCGCGTGGGCCCGACCGACCGCCGTCCTGTGACGGCGGTAACATGCCGCGGGTTCTGCATCGATGGAGAACGGAGGCGCGCGATGCGTGTCGGGGTCCTGACCGGCGGGGGCGACTGTCCCGGCCTCAACGCCGTGCTGCGGGCGATCGTCCGCAAGGGCGCGGCCGCGTACGGGCACGAGTTCGTCGGCTTCCGGGACGGCTGGCGGGGGGTGCTGGAGGGCGGTGACGAGTGGGCCCGGCCGCTCGGCGTGCCGGACGTCCGCGGCCTGCTCCCCCGGGGCGGCACGATCCTCGGCTCCTCGCGCACCAACCCGTTCGCGATCGAGGACGGCGTCGCCCGGATCCGCGGCACCCTCGAGGCGCAGGGCGTCGACGCGCTGATCGCGATCGGCGGCGAGGACACCCTCGGGGTCGCGACCAAGCTGCACGACGACGGGGTGCGGGTCGTCGGCGTGCCCAAGACGATCGACAACGACCTGGGCGGCACCGACTACACGTTCGGCTTCGACACGGCGGTCTCCATCGCCATGGAGGCCATCGACCGCCTGCACACCACGGCCGAGTCGCACCACCGCGTGCTGATCGTCGAGGTCATGGGCCGGCACGCGGGCTGGATCGCGCTGCACGCGGGCATGGCCGGCGGGGCCAACGGCATCCTCATCCCCGAACAGCCCTTCGACATGGACCGCGTCGAGGCGTGGGTGGAGAGCCGCTTCCGGGACCGGTACGCGTCGATCATCGTCGTGTCCGAGGGCGCGATGCCGATCGGCGGCGCGGAGGTGCTGCAGAGCGCGCAGAAGGACGCCTTCGGCCACGCCCGGCTCGGCGGCGTCGGCGACTGGCTGGCGCACGAGATCGAGCGCCGCACCGGCAAGGAGGCGCGCACGACGGTGCTGGGGCACGTCCAGCGCGGTGGGACGCCCACGGCCCGGGACCGCTGGCTCGCCACCCGCTTCGGCCTGCACGCGATCGACGCGGTCGAGGCCGGGGAGTGGGGGATGATGACGGCGCTGCGGGGCACCGAGATCCGGATGGTCCCCCTGCTCGAGGCGACCAAGCAGCTCAAGACGGTCGACCCGGCGCTCTACGCCGAGGCGGAGGTGTTCTTCGGCTGACGTGGTCCTCGGCCGGGCTCTCCGACCGGGCGCCCCGCGGCTCCTTCATCCGGACGAAACAGTTCGGCAATCACCCGGTGCCGCGCGGGATCTAGAACTGGGGTGTCCCCAGCGCCCGCCGGATCGGAGGCCCGCCGTGCCCGAGCAGCCCGCACGTGAGCAGAGCGCCCTCCCGGCCCGGCTCGCCTGCCCCGCGGAGTGCCGGGCGGACCCCGCGCGCCGGGCCCACCACGACCGGCTGCTCGACGTCGAGACCGACCCGGACGCGCTCGTCGAGCTGTTCGAGACCGCGGTGACCTGGGCGGAGCTGGAGTACCCGGAGGAGACGACGATCCCGCCGGCGCGCTGGGTGGAGTTCGCGGAGCGGCACCGCTGGCAGGACCCGGAGCGCGCCCTGCGGATCTTCTCGCTGGCCGCCGACGCCGCGCTGCGCGGCGCCCGCACGGTCGCTCCCGTCGCCGCGTTGGGCCGGGCGGTGGGGATGGACGCGGGGATCGGGGCCGGGGACGGGATCTGCCCCACCCTCGCCCCCACCACCCCCTCCCGCCACCTCCGCGTCGCCCCCTGAGGCAGGCACGAAGTCCAGGTCCTGCTCACGAGAGCCCGGCGCCCGACTCGCGCCGCCAGAACTCCCGACTCGCGCCACCAGAACTCGCCTCGCGGGGCGACGCAGCCTTCGTCCGCGAGTCGGGGTTGGGCTCCGGTGAGATCAGCGGGGGAGGCCGGTGATCGCCGTGGTGCGGAGGTCCAGGACCTCCACCCGCTCGTCGCCCCGCGTCAACGCGAGCACCGCGGAGTCGTCGAGGGTCCCGACCACCCCGGCCGCGAGGTCCCGCCCGGCGAAGGCGGCGAGGCACTCCTCTTCCCGCCCGGCCGGGACGCACAGCAGGAACCCGAAGCTGGGGAAGCAGTTGAACCACCGCACCAGCGGCACCCCGGTGGGCGTGGGGACGGCGGCCACGTCGACCGTGACCCCCAGCCGGCCCGGCTCCAGCAGCATCGCGAGCGACCCCACGAGCCCGGCCATGCTGATGTCCTTCGCCGCCACGACCACGCCGTCCTCGGCGAGCCGGCCGAGCAGCCGGACGTCACCGGCGCTGCGCCGCCCGCGCGACTCGAAGGCGGGGAAGAAGGGGAAGTCCTCGCGCATCCGCCCGTCGAGCGCCGCGGCCACGACCAGGGACTGCCCCGGCGCCGCGCGGGTCACCGAGAGCGGCGCGGCCGTGGCCCCGACGGCGAAGGCGGAGATCGCCGGGTCGCCCTCGTGCAGCGTGAGGTGCCCGCCGACGATCGGGACGTCGTAGAGCTCCGCCGCCTCGCGCATCCCCGCCAGCGCCTTTCGCGCCAGCTCCTCCGATGCCACCACGGTGTCGACGATCCCGAGCGGGACCCCACCCATGGCCGCGACGTCGTTGACGTTCGTCAGCACGGCCGCGAACCCGGCGCCGTACGGGTCCGCGGCGACGAAGGGCGGGAACAGCGCCTCGCCGCACGCCACGACCGGACGGCCGTGCGCGGTGACGACCGCCCCGTCGTCGCCCGGGCCGCCCTGCCAGTCCGTGTCGCCCAGCACCTCGCCGACCAGCGCGATCTCGGCCTTGGCCGCGAGCCCCGGGTTGGCCAGGCAGGCCGCGGCGATCTCCGCGAGGGTCTCGGTCGCCGGGGCGCTCATCGCAGGACCACCCAGACCGCGCGCACCGGGACCTCGCCGGCGTTGCGCCAGGAGTGCCCCCGGTCCGTGGGGTAGTGCAGTACGTCCCCGGCCTCCACCTCGTACGTCTCCCCCGCGACCTCGACCGACAGCGTGCCCTCCCGGACCAGCACCAGCTCCTCGCCCGGGCGGCGCGGCCTGGTGTCGCCGCTCTCGCCCCCCGGTTCGACCACGACCTCCACCGCCGCGGCCCGCAGCGCGTCGGTGGGCGCGGCGAGCCCCTCCACCGCCACGCCGAGCGCTCCGGGCGCCCAGTCGCGCGGGGCGGGCAGCCGCTCCGTCGCCCGCACGTGCACCGCGACCGGCGGCTCGAGCCCGGTGTCGTCGACGAACGCCGACACCGGCTGCCCCAGCGCCCCGGCCAGCTTCAGCAGCGTGGTGATCGTGGGGACCATGTCGCCGCGCTCGACCTTGTGCACCGCCGCGGCCGAGACGTCCGCCCGGACCGCGAGCTGCTGCAACGACAGCCCGAGCCGGGTGCGGGCAGCGCGTACCTTCGGGCCGATCGCGTCGACGATGGGCTCCCAGGTCGCGGGGCTCGGCCGGCTCACGTTGACCATCCTAGACGGCGTCCACCTATGGTGAACACCCACAGCACCGCCGAGCCCATGATCGCCGCGTGCGACCGGGAACCGACGATTCCGATCGGTTCCCGGTCGCACGCGGCGATCTTCGAGTGGCTCGCCGGGGGCGGCTAGGAGAGGGGCAGGACCTTCACGATCCGGGCGGCGGTGCGGCCCGCGGTGCGCAGGTCGGGGCGCGGGGAGCCCGCCTCGACCCGGTGCACCGGGGCCTCCGGCGGCAGCGACGCGTGGTGCACCACCACCCCACCGGCCCCGTCGATCCCGATCCCGGTCTCCAGCGGGGAGTCGAGCGCGGCGGCGTGGGCGAGCGCGAGCACGTCCGCCTCGCGGACCTGCTCCACCCGGGTCGGCACGCCCTCCTCCTCCGCCCCCGCGCACACCTCCCGCAGCACCGCCGGGTCCGGGGACCCGCCGTGCCGCAGGACGATCGCGGGCTTCTCGGTCACGACCCCGCCACGTACGCGTCGACCAGCCCCGAGGCCACCGCGTTGCGCGGCCCCTCGCTCCCGTGGACGTTCCCGATCCCGCAGACCACGCCGTACCCGGCCAGGGCGTCGGCGATGAGGTCGGGGATCTCGAAGTCCAGCGCCGAGCCGCCGAGCAGCACCACGAAGTCGAGCATCCGCAGGCTGCCGCCGGGCGCGACCTGCCTGAGCGCCCGCACGGCGTTGACCGCGAACACCTTCCGCTTGGCCTCCCGGCGCACGCGCCGCACGTGGTCGACCGAGTGCCGGGTCGCGACGGGCGCGGGGCCCTCGGGCGTCATCGTGACGACCCGCGCGAACACGTGCGAGGGCAGCGGCTCGGCGAAGAACTGCACCGTCCCGTCCTCGTGCCGGACGTGGAAGAAGCTCTCCACCTTCGCCAGCGGGTACCGCTTGACGGCCTCCGCCTGCTCCCGGTCGTCGAGCGCGAGCTCGGAGCCGATCAGCTTGGTGACCAGCTCCCCCGCCCCGGCGACGTGCACGGCCGAGCTGACGCCGTCGCGGTCGAGCAGCGCCGCGTCGGTGGACCCGCCGCCGAGGTCGAGCACCGCGATCGGGACCGCCGTGCCCGGCGTGGTCAGCGCGCCGCGGACCGCCATCTCGCCCTCGACACCACCGATCTCGGCCCGGCAGCCCAGCGCGGCGGCGACCTCGTCGGCCACCACCTGCATCCGGCTGCGGCTGGTGCGCACCATCGCCGCCAGCGCGACGGCGTTCTCCGGCGCCACCTCGCCGGCCAGCCCGCCCCGGACCTCCTTGGGCACGAAGGTGTCGACGGCGAGCACGTCCCGGATCCGGATCTCGGCCGCCGGCTGCCCGGTCACGTCCGTCATGGTGTCGCGGACCTGCGCGAGCATCCCTCCGACGTGCGTGCCGGCCTCGCCGGTCGCGTCGTCGAGCGGCTGCACCCGGCCGAGCACCTCCATGATCGCCTCGGCGCCGGCGTCGACGTCGATCTGCAGGGTCTTGCCCGCCCCGGTGAGGGTGAGCGTGCCGACCGGGATCCGCCGGTCGGTCACGTCACCGCTGGGGGTCCGGACGACGACGGCGGACCGGTTCCCGGTCAGCGCCCGCGCCACCGGCGAGACCTGCTTGGTCTGGTCGGGGTCGAGCTCGAACACCGACGCCAGACCGTAGGAGTCCGAGAGCGTGCGGATGGTGCGGCCGGGCGGCGCGACCTCCACCGCCGCCCGCATCCCGAGCGGCACCTTCTCCACCGCGCCGACCTCGTCGACGACCGGGATCGGCGCGCGCAGCCGGTTGACGACCAGCACGGCGTCGTCGTGCGCCAGGACCGCGGCCACGATCTCCAGGCCGCGGTCCGTGGCCGCGTCGAGCTCCGTCGCGACGTCGTCGAAGTCCCAGCCCGGCCCGACGACCGCGATCGTCGGGCCGGACGCGCCGGACAGCGCGTCGATCGCCACCGTGGTGCCGACCCCGAGCCCCTCCCCGCCCGGTGTGGCGGGGTTGTGCCCGATCATCGTCGACTCGGTGATGATCGTCTCGGAGATCGTCTCCATGGCCAGCCCGGAGATGACGGGCGTGGCCTCGTTGAGCAGGACGGTCGCGACCTCGGACTCGGTGCGGCCGGCCCGGTCGAGTGCGCGCCGGACCGCCGACACCGCGCCGTCGGTGTTGTCCGGCGTGCCCTTGACCCCGGTGGTGTGCGTGAGGGCCGTGCCCAGGTACTCCACGGAGCCCCCGGACACGGCGGCCACGCACGCCTCCGTCGTCGAGTTGCCGATGTCGACGCCGACGACGAGCTTCGTGCCCGGCGCCGTCCGGCCGGCTCGCGAGCTCACCGGCGTGAGATCACCGGCTCGACCTCCACCGGCTTGCGTCCCGCCACGATGCACTCGTACTCCTTGAGGTGCAGCAGCGCGGCCTTGGCCTGCCACCGGGGCCGGGCCATCTGGTCGTTGCGGGTGGGCACCGGCGCCGGGGACTCGCCCTTGGCGTACTGGGCCGCGTTGGACCCGATCCGGCGGAACACCTCCGCGTCGAGCAGCGGCGACTGCGGGAACAGCTCCAGGTTCGACAGCCGCGGCAGGTCCCGCTGGTGGATCATCGCCGTGCCCCGGGAGAGCAGGCCGATCGAGATGCCGGAGCCGGACAGCCGCGCCCCGGTGTGCGCGACGGCCGCGAGGTCCGCGGTGTCCCACACCTTGATCACCCGCGCGTGCACGCCCTGCTCCTCGATGCCGGCCAGGATCTGCCGGATCACCTCGGCGTGCGGGACGTCGACGATGGTCTTGGTGAACGGGTCGGAGAAGGCCGGCGAGACGGCGACGACGACCTCGTCGGGCCGGGACGCCCGCTTGGCCGGACCGACCTCGTTCAGCGTGAGCGTGCGCTCGGCCTGTGTCGACGCTGTGGTGGGCGCGGACATCACGACACCTCCGTCTCGGGGTTCTCGGCGCTCGTCACGTGGCGCAGCTTCTTGAGCTGCTCCCACCGCTCGCCCTGCAGGCGGTAGCCGGAGCCCGGGCCGCCGTAGTCGTTGGCGTCGTTGATCGCCGAGAGGGGCACGAAGTCCTCGGTGAGGATCGCCGAGGTCTGCAGCAGGTCGCCGGAGACGCGCTGGCGCAGCACCGTCAGCAGGTTCTCGGCCACGTCGTGGAAGCCGCTGCGCTCGAGCGCCTTGACCAGGTCGAGGCCGGTGACCCCGCGGTCCATGACCGACTGCGCGCCCTTGAGGTCCTCGAGCACGTCCCGCTCGGGGTAGTCGCCGCTGCCGTTGGCGTAGACGGCCGCCTCGACCTCCTCGTCGGTGATCCGCGGCAGGTCGAGCTCGGCGAACACGGCCTGCAGCGCGCGGGCCGCCTTCTCCCGGACCTGCAGGATCTCCGGCTCCCGGACGTGCCGCAGACCGCCGTCGACCTGCAGGTCGCGCTGGATTGTGTTCCAGTCGTCGAAGTCCTCGGTGTCGAGGTTCGAGCCCGCGAACATGTTGTCCGCGTTGGGGACCGCCGAGTAGCCCGAGCACACGAAGTCCGTGCCCGGCAGCATCTGCGGCAGCAGGCGCGCGGTGCGCCGCATGGCCGAGTGCGAGAAGGACTGGTCGTTGCCGGAGGCGCACTCCAGGTCCATCCAGCTGGCCACCAGGTTCTCGGCGGCCACCGCGCGGATCCCGCCGGGGACCGCACCGGGGACGCCGATGCAGGAGATGGAGCCGTTCTGCAGGCCCTGCACGCCGGCGCCCTTGGCCATGAGGATGCACCGGATCTCCAGGTACAGCATGGACCGCCCCTCGGCGTTGCCCATCTGCACCTCCGAGCCGGTGCCCGAGGTGAACCGCATCTTGATCCCGCGCGAGGCGTACGCGCTGGCCAGGAAGGCCTTGGACCAGGGGGTGTCGTCGCCGTCGACGAACACGGACTCGGTGCCGTAGACCGAGATCGTCTCGGCGTAGGCGGTGATGCCGCGCATGCCGAGCTCGAGCTCGGTGGCCTCCTCCAGGGCGCACTGGGTGAGCACGCCGCCCCGGCCGACCTGGCCACCGACCTGCAGCGCGATCGCCACGAGCGGGGCGTAGCGGACCACGCCGAGGGTGGTCTCCAGCTCGGCGAACCCGCGCAGCGCGCCCTCGGCCGCGTCGGCCGCGACCTGGATCGGGTTGTCCTTGGCGCTCGTGGAGTGCGCCTGGTTGGCGGGCGTGCGGCGGGCCCGCATCTTCTGCATCGCCATCATGATCTCGACGACGTTCATCAGCTTGACGACGTCGAGGATCTTCGCCGGGGTGAGCCCGCGCCCGATCCGGGTCAGCTCGTCCCGCGAGGCCCGCGGGTCGACGAGCGCCCGCGCGATCTCGACGGACGGGATCGCGTTGACCTCCTCCGCCGTCTCCACGTCGATCGCGTGGTCGGCGATGAAGGTGTCCATGAAGTCGAAGTCGGCGCGGGCGCGCCCGTCGAGCTCGACGATCCGCCCGTCCTCGACCCGCACGCTCGGCGCCGGGTCGAAGTCCGACTCCATGGCGACGAGGCCCTTCTCGGGCCACTCCTCCACGAACCCGTCGAGGTTGACGGGCCGGTCCTCCAGAACCTCGGTCCGCTTGGACCGGCGGTTCTCCGTCGTCGTCATCAGTCCTCCTCCTCGCGGGCCAGCAGGTCGCGGCGCTCGTAGACCTCGGCGGCCTCACGGACCAGGGCACCGCACACGGTGGCCTGGTACTTGCTCTCCAGGTTCTCGGCGATCTGCAGCAGCTGCGCCTTGCTCGAGGCGCGCGGGCGCAGCGCGTTGTACATCGCCAGGACCTCGGCGTCGGGTACCGCGGTGAGCTCGGCCGCGCGCCGGAAGTTCGCGGCGAGCTGCCGGCGGTGCACCGACTCGGCGAGGGTGGCCTGCAGCTGGAGCGTCTCGGGGGCGATCCGCAGGTCGTCGGCGACGATCTCGCCGGCGACGACGGCGTTCATCGTCAGCGCGGAGATCGGCTTGCCGGTCGGGGTGCGCAGCAGGTCCTGACGGTTGACCGAGAGCGGGTAGTCGGCGGCCCCGAGGTCGGGGCCGGACCCGGTAGCTGGAGCGGACACGCGCATCACCTCTCGTCGTTCGCCGGGACGCGGGCCGCGGGGCACGGTCGACCGACCGCGGCACCCGCGCCGCCCACCCACCGTTGCGCAGGTGCGCAGGTAGCGGGAACCCCTCCGCGCACCGGGCACCCGAACGGCGCCTCTCCTGCCGGTGAGGTCACGAGACACCCGCGCTGAGCAGGCCCGCGAGCACCGCGCCGAGGAGCGGGCCGACGATCGGCACCCAGGCGTAGCCCCACTCGGCGCTGCCCTTGCCCCTGATCGGCAGCAGGGCGTAGGCCAGCCGGGGGCCCAGGTCGCGGGCCGGGTTGATCGCGTAGCCCGTGGGCCCGCCGAGCGAACAGCCGATGCCGATGACGACGAAGGCGACCGCCGCGTACCCCAGCGCGCCGTTGCCGAACTGGGGCACCCCCGCGCCGTCGGGCGCCTGGGCCGCCGGGTTGCTGAGGATCCAGAAGACGAGCACAAAGGTCGCGACGACCTCGGTGACGACGTTCCAGCCGGACCGCGCGACGACGGGGCCGGTGCAGAAGATCCCTCGGGTGTCGCGGTTGCCCTCGGCGTCCTCCTCGACGTTCTTGTCGAAGTTCGCCTTGTAGGCGAGCCAGCCGACGCAGGCGCCGACGAACGCGCCCACGAGCTGCCCGACCAGGTAGAAGGGGACCATCGACCACGGCGTCGAGCCGGCCACCGCGAGGCCGATCGTCACCGCCGGGTTCAGGTGCGCCCCGGAGGGCTCGGCGATGCTCGCGCCCGCGAAGACGGCGAAGCCCCAGCCGAAGGTGATCATCAGCCAACCGCCGCCCGTGCCGAGCGTCGGGCGCAGCACCACGTTGGCCACCACGCCGACACCCAGGAGGATGAGCACCGCCGTGCCCAGGCCCTCCCACAAGATGATCGATCCCGCTGTCATGCGGACCTCCCTGTCCCGGCCGCCCTGCGCGGCCCGGCGATACGGTCCACAGTGCTGGCCGGGTGACGGAAGAGGTTGAGGCGCAACGGCCGACGAAGTCTCACCCTCAGCGGGGGTTCCTCCTCACCGCGCGGCGAGGGGGAACCTGACCCAAGGCGGAGCTGTCGGCGGCGGCGCCCGTCCGGTTGGCTGGAGGGGCCCCGCCGGAGCGGCGGGGCCGCGGTACGAGAGCGCGAGAGAGGACCCGACGATGAGTGGTGGCCTGACCTACGCCGAGGCGCAGAAGGCGATCGAGGCCGGCCTGGCGAAGGCCGACGAGATCGGCCAGCCGATGAACATCGCCGTCGTCGACGCGGGCGGCCACCTGCTGGCCTTCGCCCGCCAGGACGGCGCGATCCGGGCGAGCATCGACATCTCCCAGCGCAAGGCGCGCACGTCGATCCTGATGAACCTGCCCACGGGCGACCTCCTCCCGCTCGTGCAGCCCGGCCAGGAGCTCTACGGCCTCGAGCAGCTCTCCGGCGGCATGGTCGCCTTCGGCGGCGGCCTCCCGGTGCACCGCAACGGCGAGCTGGTCGGCGCGGTCGGGGTGAGCGCGGGATCGGTGGACCAGGACACCCAGGTGGCGCAGGCCGCGGTCGACGCGCTCACCTGACGCACCACGGATCCCCGACGCCGCGTTCGAGCCCTCCTGCGCGCGTCAGGGAACCACGATGCGCTCACGAGGCACGAGCTCGGGCGTCACGGATCCGGAGTGCGGCCCGGCCGCGCACGTGCGTCACGCGGCCGGCGGCCCGTCGGCACGCCGGCCGCGTGGGTCCTAGACGATCCCCTGACGGGTCGCGGTGTAGACGATCTCCGTGCGGCGGCGGACGTCGAGCTTGTCCCGCAGGTTCCGGACGTGGAACTTCACGGTCGCCTCGCTGATCACCAGCTCGGTGGCGATCTCCCGGTTGGACATGCCCGTGGCCAGCAGCTTGAGCACCTGGTTCTCGCGCTCGGTGAGCAGCGGGCCGCGCGGGGCGGACGGCGCCGCGGGCTCCCGCGGGTCGCGCAGCGCGTCCATCATCATCGTGGTGATCCGCGAGTCGAACACCGCGTCGCCGCGCAGCAGGGTGCGGACGGCGGCCACGATGTCCGCGGTGTCGGCGCCCTTGCGCAGGTAGCCGTGCACCCCGAGGCGGACGGTGCGGAGCATCGTCTCGCGGTCGCGGCAGGCCGTCAGCACGAGGATCCGGGTGCCCCGGTGGCGCTGCAGCAGCGCACGGGCCACGTCGATGCCGGCCGAGTCCCCGCGGCCGAGGTCCACGTCGAGGAGCACGACGTCCGGGCGCAGCCGGTCCGCCGCGACGAGCGCGTCGCGCGGGGTGGCGGCCTCGCCGACGATGCGCAGGTCGGGCTCGGCGGCGAACAGCTGGCGCAGGCCGAGGCGGACGATGCCCTCGCCGTCGACGACCAGGATCCGGCCGGTGCGGACGGTGGCGAACGGGGAGTCCCCGCGGCCGGTGTCCGAGGCCCCGGCGACCGTGGGGATGCGCGTGGGCTGGGCCGGGCGCGCGTCGAGGACCCTGATATCGGCGAGTTCTGCGGTCATCGCTGAGCCTTTCGAACGTCGACGGGTCGTTGTCGCGGCGACGGTAAGGTGAGTCACGTTGCCCGTTCGTTGCACGCTCACGCTGCCCGCTCGGACAGGCGCAACCTCGCCTTGCTGATCCGGGTGGGGGTGAACGATGATGGGTGCCGGAAGCACGCGGACAGTCGGGGAGCCGATGCCAGTCGACGGGGTGGTCGAGCGCGAGCCTGGGTCCGGTCTGTCCGCCTCCCCGTCGCGCCCCGCCCACGCCATCGACGAGCTGTTCGAGGCGGTGCTCGACGACACGGGGGACGCGACCGTCCGCCGGCTGGTCTCCGAGTCGTGGGAGCGCAGCCTCGCCGCCGCGATCGACCCCGCCACGGCGCTGCCCCCGTTCCGGTTCGACCCGTCCGAGAGCGCCGCCCGGCTGGCCGCGCACCCGCTGCACAACGTCATGCCGCTGCTGCGCAGCAACCTCGTCAGCATCGCCGAGGAGGCGATGCACGTCGTCGTGGTCACGGACGAGCAGGGCATCGTGCTGTGGCGCGAGGGCGCCAACGCGGTCCTGCGGCCCGCGGACCGGGTGGGCCTGGTGGAGGGTTCCTGCTGGTCGGAGGAGGCCATCGGGACCAACGCGATGGGCACGACCCTCGCCGTCGGCCAGCCCGTGCAGATCCACTCCACCGAGCACCTCGTGCGGGCCGTGCACGCGTGGACGTGCGTGGCCGCGCCCGTCCGGGACCCGGACACCGGCCGGATCGTCGGGGCCATCGACATCACCGGCCCGCGGCGCACGATCCACCCCGCCATGCTCGCGCTGGTCGGGGCCACCGCACAGCTCGCCGAGAACCAGATGCGGATGCAGCTGGCGATCGCGGACGAGCGGCTCCGGGCGCGCAACCAGCCGCACCTGCTGAGCCTGCGCGGCACCCCCGGGGCCCTGGTCACGCCCACCGGCCGGATCATCGCCGGCGAGCCGTTCGGCGAGTGGCCCGAGCGCGTGGACCTGGAGCAGATCGCCGCCGGGGCCGACCGGGTCCGGCTGGCCGACGGGCGGGAGATGCACGTCGAGCCGCTGGCCGAGGGTTACCTGCTGCGCGCTGCCCGGCGCCGCGGCCGCGCCACCACCGTCGAGGCGCCCCGGCACGCGCTGTCGTTGCGGTTCCTCGGCGACGGCAGCCCCACCGTGGTGCTCGACGGCGAGAGCCACGCGCTCACCCTGCGCCCGGCCGAGATCCTCACCGCGCTCGCGCTGCATCCCGAGGGTCTCACCGCCGAGCGGCTCGCCTTCCTCCTCTACGGCGAGGACGGCAACCAGACCACCGTCCGCGGCGAGATCCACCGGCTGCGGGCGCTGATCGGCACGGACGTGCTCAAGACCCGCCCGTACCGGCTCGACGCGGTGGTCGACACGGACTTCGGCACGGTCCGCCGGGCGCTGCGCGACGGCCGGATCGGCGACGCGCTGCGGGCCTGCGCGGGACCGCTGCTCCCCCGGTCCGACGCGCCGGAGGTCCGCGGGGCCCGGGACGAGCTGGAGGTCGGGCTGCGCCGGGCCGTCCTGGAGTCGGACGACGTCGAGCTCGTCCACGCCTACGCCACGCACCGCCTGGGCCGGGACGACCTCGAGGCGCACGAGCTGCTCGTCGACATGCTGCCCGCCGGGGACCCGCGGCGTGCGGTCGCCGAGTCCCGGGCCGCGCGCCTGCTGGCGGAGTAGCGCCGACCGAGCGAGCGGCGCGTCCGCTCAGCAGGTGTGCGCGAGGGCGCCGTTCGTGCGGGTGAGCTCCGCGTAGATCCCGGCGTGGACCTCCGCCGAGCGCTCCCAGGTGAACCGCCCCGCCGTGCGCCGACCTTCCGCGGCGAGTGACGTCCGCAGGTCCGGCTCCGTGATCACCCGTCGCAACGCGCCGGCCAGGGCCTCCTCGTCGCCGACGGCCGGCAGGAGCGCGTCGACCCCGTCCGTGAGGTGTTCGCGGAAGACGGGCAGATCGCTCGCGACGACCGGCAGCCCGAGCGCCATCGCCTCGATCGCGACGAGCCCGAAGCCCTCGGCGGTCGACGGGTAGCAGAGTGCTCCGCCGTCCGCGGCGGCGGCGTACCACCCGGCCAACTCGGCGTCCGTGAGCGTGCCGAGCTCGACCACGTCCCGGCCGAGCTCCAGCCCCAGCTCCGGCAGCTCCGCGAGCGCGGCCTCGCGGTACGGCGCGAAGTCCTGGAACGAGTGCCCGCCGACGACGGCCAGCACCGGGTCGAGCCCCTCGCGGCGCAGCCTGCCGAGCGCGCGGAAGGCGTGCACCGTGCCCTTGCGCGGCTCGATCCCACCCACCGCGAGCAGGAGGGGACGCCCGTCGGTCCGCCGCGGCACGGGCGCCGGGTCCGCGAACCGGCGCCGGTCCACGCCGTTGGGCACGGCCGTCGTGGCGACCCCGAAGTCCCGGGCGAGGAGGGCGCGCCACTGCTCCGACACCACGAGCACCCGGTCCGGTTCGGTGATCGCGCGCCGCTGGCACTCCACGAGGACCGGGGTGGTGAAGTCGTCGACGTGGTGGGCGGTGCGCAGTACGGCCACGGGGGCGCCGGTGCGGGCGCGCGCCTCGAGGGCGGCGCGGGCGGCGATGCAGTCCTGCGCGTGCAGGAGGTCGAACTCCCCGATGCGCGCGGCCAGCGCGGCCGCCAGCCGCTCGATGCCGTCGAGGGTCCGCTCGGTGAGCGTGGTCCCCTCGCGCCGTGGCCCCGGCACGATCGCGTGCGGCAGGTCGACGGACCGGTAGAGCCCCTTCGTCGGGTCGCCGAGCGCGAACAGGTGCACCGGCAGGCCGCTGCGGTGCAGCGCCTCCCCCAGCCCCAGCGTGTGGACGTGCCCGCCGCGCGGCGACGTCGAGTGGGTCAGCAGGGCGACCCGCGTGACCCCGGACCCACTCGCGTTGACGATGTTGCGCACGCGTCCACCATAGTGGATTCTCTGATGGGAGACGACCGTGTCCGATAGTGGAGGAGCTCACGCATGACCGTGACCGACGAGCGCAGCCCCGGCGAGGTCGTCGAGGCCCCCACGGGCGACACGGCCGCGCTGATCATGGAGCTGCAGAGTGTCGGGCTGCGGGTCGAGACCGAGCTGGAGACCTCCCGCAGGGGCGGCGCCGGCCCGTCGGACTCCGGGATGCTGTGGATCGAGGGCGTCCCCGTCACCGTCCCGCCGAGCACCACCTCCCCCTACTCCCTGCGCGCCGAGGACGAGGGTCAGGGGATCTACCGGGACGGCGTGAAGGTCGCGTCGGCCTCCGGGACACGGCGCCCGCGCTTCTACGACCTCGAGACCGCCGACGGGATCCCGTACCACCGGATCGCGCTGCTGCACCTCGACTCGCTCGCGTCGACCGTGGTGCAGGCGTGCAACTACTGGGGCAACTCCGACCAGTGCGGGTTCTGCGGCATCGGCGTGTCGCTCGCGGCCGGCGCGACGATCGCGAAGAAGACACCCGAGATGCTGGCCGAGGTCGCCGTCGCCGCCCGGGACCTCGACGGCGCCGTCGACGCCACGCTGACCACCGGCTCGTCGGTCGCGCCCGACCGCGGTGCGCTGTACGTCGCGCGCTGCGGGCAGGCGGTGAAGGAGGCCGCGGGCCTGCCCGTGGAGGTGCAGTTCGAGCCACCACGCTCGCTCGACGTGCTGCACGAGGTGCACGACACGGGAGTCGACTCGGTCGGCATCCACGTCGAGTCGTTCGACCCGGCCGTGCTGGCCCGCGTGGCGCCCGGCAAGTTCCGCACCGGCGTCGACACCTACTTCCGCACCTGGGAGCGGGCGGTGCAGCTGTTCGGCGAGGGCCGGGTGTCCACCTACGTGATCCTCGGCATGGGCGAGGACCCGGACCTGACCGTGGAGATGTGCCGGCGCGCGGTCGACATCGGCGTCTACCCCTTCGTCGTGCCGCTGCGGCCGGTCGCGGGCTCGCTCATGGCGGACGTGCCGGCGCCGGCCCGCGAGTACACCGAGCCGATCTACCGCAAGGTCGCCGGGTTCCTCGCCGAACGCGGGCTGGGTGCCGACACCGCCGTGGCCGGGTGCGCGCGCTGCCAGGCCTGCTCCTCGCTCAACCTGGTCCAGCAGTCGGGCGGGGCGACGCCGTGCGGCTCCGGCGGGGCCGGCGCCGGTGCGCCGCTGCTGCAGATCGGGAAGCGCCCGGGCGCGTGACGGCGGTGCTGCCCGTGCGGGTCGCGGGCCCGTCCGGCCCGACGTCGGGTCGTGTGGCGCGGCCGGCCCGGATCCGGCCCGTGCGGCCGGTCAACGTGCTGGTCGGCGTCGATCCCGTCGTGTGCCGACCGGCCGCGGACCCGGCGGCGCGGGCCGCGCACCACGCGATCCGGCACGCGGTGTTCGTGGAGGAGCAGGGCGTGTTCGCCGACTCCGACCTCGATCCGCGCGACGCCGGTGGCCCCCGTGACACCGGGGTCGTCCACGTCCTGGCCACCCACCTCGGCCGCCCGGCCGGCACGGTCCGCCTCTACCCGACCGGCCGCCCCGGCGAGTGGATCGGCGACCGCCTCGCCGTCCTCCCCGAGTTCCGCTCCGCCGCGATCGGCGGCCCGCTCGTCCGCTTCGCCGTCGAGACCGCCGCGGCGCGCGACGGGGTCCTGATGCGCGCCCACGTCCAACTGCCCAACGAGCGCTTCTTCCACCGGCTCGGCTGGACCACCGACGGGCCGGCCGAGACGTACGTCGGCCACCCGCACCTCCCGATGAGCATCGCCCTCTCCGGCCCGACGACGCCCTGGCTCGCGGGACCGGGGCGGGTGGCCTGAGGCCGTCGCGCGGCGGGCGGGCTCGACCGCGAGCCGGCGTGCGGCGGCGCACCTGCCGACCATGATCGCCACCGTGGACCGCTGGTTGCCGGATGTGGCGGGGTTCGGTCACGAACGACGATCATCAGTCTCGCCTCGATCTCGCCCTCCTCCACAGGCGGGGGTTATAAGTGGGGTTATAACCCCACCCAGGGAGCACCCCGTGCCGAAGATCAACGTCTATCTGCCCGACGACCTGGCCGCCGCCGTGAAGGAGGCCGGCATCCCGGTGTCGTCGGTGTGCCAGCAGGCCCTGGCGGAGGCGGTCGCGGCGGCCGGTGGCGCTCCCCCTGCCGGAGGAGCGGACATGACCGGAACGCCGGGCTGGAACAGGTTCACCGCACGGGCGCGGACCGCGGTGCGGGCCGCGCTGCAGGAGGACCGGCCGAGCACGGTCGACCTGCTCGCGGCGGTCGTCGAGGAGGGCGGGAACCTCGCGCTGACGGTGCTGGCGACCCTCGACGTCGAGCCGCCGGACGTGCTCGCCGAGGCCCGCGGGCTCGGCGAGGGCACCGACCTGGCGGCCGCGCTCGAACGGGCCACGACCGAGGCGCTGCGGCTGGAGCACAACTACATCGGCTGCGAGCACCTGCTGCTCGGGCTGGCCGCCGGGCCGGAGGACGACGCCGTCGTCCGGGCACTGCTGTCCACGGGTGCCGATCTCGAGAAGCTCCGCCTCGCGGTGGGCTCCGCGGTCGCGGGCGTGGCGTTCACACGGAGCCAGCAGGCGGCGTCGGGACTGTCCGCGCCGGTGCGGACGATCCTCGAGGACATCCGCGCGCGCCTGACCCGCCTGGAGCGCGGCACCGCCTCCTGAGCCTCGCGCGGCCGACGCGCATGATCACTGCTTGCGACCGGCCCGCCGTCACAATCGTCGGCAATCGGTCGCGAGCGGTGATCACGAGCTCGCCGGACAGCAGTGCGAGGGACAGCTGCTACTCCACCGTCACGGACTTCGCGAGGTTGCGCGGGCGGTCGACGTCGCGCTCCAGCGCCACCGCGGCGTGGTAGGCGAGGAGCTGGAGCGGAACCGACATCAGGATCGAGTCGAGCTCGGGCTCGCTGCGCGGTAGCACGACGGTGCGGTCCGCGAGATCGGCGGGGAGCTCGCGGTGCGCCAGCGCGATCACCGGCCCCTTGCGGGCACGGATCTCGGCGAGCGTCGAGACGTTCTTCTCGTACAGGTCGTCGTCCGGCACGCAGGCGACGGTGGGCAGCTCCGGGCTGACCAGGGCGAGCGGGCCGTGCTTGAGCTCGGCGCTGGCGTAGGCCTCCGCGTGGACGTAGGAGACCTCCTTGAGCTTCTGCGCGCCCTCCTTGGCCACCGGCCAGCCGCGCCGGCGGCCGATGAACAGCACGCTGTGGTGCTGCGCGACCTCACGGGCGACCGCCTCGATCGTGCCGGTGCGCTTCTCGGTGTCGAGGATCTCCTCGATCTGGCCGGGCAGGGCGACGAGGCCGTCGAGGATCCGGCGGCCCTCGGTCGGCGCGAGGTCGCGCATGCGGCCCAGGTGCACGGCGAGCAGCGCGAACGCCACGACCGTCGAGGTGAAGGACTTGGTCGCCGCGACCGACATCTCCGGGCCGGCGTGGATGTAGATGCCGCCGTCGACCTGGCGCGCGATCGTCGACCCGACGACGTTGACGATGCCGATCACCCGGCCGCCCTTGCGCTGCAGCTCCTGCACCGCGGCGAGGGTGTCGACGGTCTCGCCGGACTGGCTGACCGCGACGTACAGGGTGTCCGGCTCGACGACCGGGTTGCGGTACCGGAACTCCGACGCCGACTCCGACGTCGCGGGCATCCGGGCCAGGTCCTCGATCAGCTGGGCGCCGAGGTCGCCGGCATAGCAGGCGGAGCCGCAGCCGAGGATCTTGACGCGGCGGAACTCGCGCGCCTCGCGCACGGTCAGGTTGAGCCCGCCGAGGTGCGCGGTGTTGAAGCGCTCGTCGATGCGCCCGCGGATCGCCCGCTCGATCGAGCGCGGCTGCTCGCCGATCTCCTTGACCAGGAAGTGCGCGTGGTCGCCGATCTCGGCGCCGACGACGTCCCAGTCCACCTCCGACGGGGTCTTGGCGGTGGAGCGGGCGTCGAGGGTGAAGGTCCGGTAGCCGCCGGCGGTGATGGTGGCGAGCTCGCCGTCGTCGAGGTAGACGACCTGGCGGGTGTGCCCGACCAGCGCCGCGACGTCGCTCGCGACGAACATCTCCTTCTCGCCGATGCCGAGCAGCACCGGCGAGCCGTTGCGGGCGACGACGATCCGGTCGGGGTGCTCGGTGTCCACGACGGCGATCCCGTACGCGCCGACGGCCTGGCGCAGCGCGATGCAGACGGCCTGCTCGAGGTCCTCCGCCCCGCCGGTCGCGAAGGCCGCGGCGACGAGGTGCGCGACGGTCTCGGTGTCCGTCTGCGAGACGAACTCGACGCCGTCGGCCTGCAGCTTCGCGCGCAGCTCCTCGGCGTTCTCGATGATCCCGTTGTGCACCACGGCGATCCGGTTCGCGGTGTCGACGTGCGGGTGCGCGTTCACGACGGAGGGCTCACCGTGCGTGGCCCAGCGGGTGTGCCCGATGCCCGGGGCGCCCTTGAACCGCGCGGGCAGCTCCGCCTGCAGGTCGGCGACCCGGCCGCTGACCTTGCGCACCTTCAGCTGGCCGCGCTGGATCACGGCGATGCCGGCCGAGTCGTAGCCGCGGTACTCGAGCCGGTTGAGGCCCTCGATCAGGATGGGGGCGGCGTCCTGCGCGCCCACGTACCCCACGATGCCGCACATCGGTGTTCCTCCTCGCTTCTCGCCGGCGCTGCTCGGTGCTGGTGCTCGCTCCGCGAGCTCCGCTCAGCCGTACACCAGCCGCCGGAGCTGACGCGCGGACAGCGGCGGGGGCGCCACGCGTCGCGCGTCGAGCTCGTCCCGGATCACGGTGAAGATCCGGTCGTTGCGGAGCCCGCGGGTGCGGAGCTCGGCGTGCCGCCGCCGCACGAAGTCCTCGGTCGGCTCCGCGAAGTAGGCGAGCACCTCGTCGACGACGCGGGCGGCCTCGCCCGGGTCGAGCGCGGTGCTGCGGACCAGGTGGGCCACCAGGTCCGGGTGCGGGCCGGCGTACGCATCGGGGTGCGTCGAGCGGTCCGGGGCGGCGTGCACGGACGGAACTGTGCCCGATCGACCCCGGAACTCCAAATTCCTGCCCGATTTCGGGCAAGAAACGAGGGGAATGCGTACGGACGGCGTAGCAGGGCTCACCCACAGTGGGAATCGGACGGCGAGGGGCCGCCCGTTACGCCCGACGCGCCCGCGCCCGGGCACCCCGGTCGAGGGGCGCGTTCGGGCGAGCGGGCGGTCCGGCAGAGCGCGTCAGGCCGAGCGGGCGGCCGAGAGGTCCTCGATCTCCGCGTCGGCCGCGGGCTCCAGCTCCCCCGCGCGCCACAGCGCGGCGTACCGACCGTCGGCCGCGAGCAGCTCGGCGTGCGGCCCCTCCTCGACGATCCGGCCGCCGTGCAGCACGACGATCCGGTCCGACGCCGCCGCGGTGGCCAGCCGGTGCGCCACGACGAACGCGGTGCGGCGCGCGGTCAGCCGGTCGCCCGCCGCGAGCACGGCAGCCTCGGTGGCCGGGTCGAGCGCCGCGGTGGCCTCGTCGAAGATCAGCAGGTCCGGGTCGACGAGCTCGGCGCGGGCGAGCGCGACGAGCTGGCGCTGCCCCGCGGACAGCCCCTGCCCGCGCTCGCCCACCGGGGTCCGGAAGCCGCCGGGCAGGGCCCGGATCATCTCCAGCGCCCCGACGGCCCGCGCCGCAGCCTCGGTCTCCGCCTGCGTCGCGTCGGGGCGGCCGTAGGCGATGTTGGCCGCGACGTCCCCGGTGAACAGGTGCGGCTCCTGCGGCACGAACCCGAGCCGGCGGCGGTAGCCCTCGAGCGGGTAGCGCCGCACGTCGACGCCGTCGACCAGCAGCTCGCCCTCGCCGACGTCGTAGAACCGGGCGAGCAGCTTCACCATCGTGGACTTGCCCGCGCCCGTGGCCCCGACCAGCGCGACCGTCTCGCCGGGGCGCACGCGCAGGTCCACGTCGGCGAGCGCCGGCTGCTCCACGCCCGGGTAGCGGAAGGTGATCCCGCGCAGCTCCACCTCGCCGCGCAGCCGCTCCGGGACCGCGGCCGCCGCGGACTCCGGCGCGGCCGGCACCGAGGTCGGGGTGCGCAGCAGGTCCGCGATCCGCAGCAGCCCGATGCGGGCCTGCTGGTAGCCGTCGAACACCTGGGACAGCTGCTGCACCGGCGAGAAGAACAGGCCGAGGTAGAGCAGGAACGCGGTGAGCACGCCGGGCGTGAGGTCGCCCGCGGCCACCCGCGCGGCGCCGACGCCGAGCACCGCCGCCTGGGCGACGTCCGACAGGAAGGCGACGCCCGGGAAGTAGGTCGCGATGTAGCGCTGCGCCCGCATGCGGGTGCGCCGGTAGGCGTCGCTGCGGGCGCCGAACGCCTCCGCGCTGCGCTCCTCGCGGACGAACGCCTGCGCCACCCGCACCCCGGTGACGTTCTCCTGCATGTCCGCGTTCACCACGCTGACCCGTTCGCGCGCCTCCGCGTACGCCCGCGAGGACAGCCGCCGGAACACCACGGTGGCCACCGCCAGGACCGGCAGCACCGCGAGCGCCACCAGGGCGAGCTCCGCGTCCGTGACCAGCAGCGCGACGGCGACGCCGAGCAGGGTGAGCAGGCTGACGACGGCCTGGGCGAGCCCGGTCTGCAGGAACGTCGACAGGGCGTCGACGTCCGTGGTCATCCGGGTCATGATCCGCCCGGAGAGCTCGCGCTCGTAGTAGTCCAGCCCGAGCCGCTGCAGGTGGGCGTAGCTGCGGGTGCGCAGCAGGTAGAGCAGGCTCTCCCCGGCGCGCGCGGTGACCACGGTCTGCGCGGCCACCACCAGCGCGTCGGCCAGCACGATCCCGATCCCGATCAGGGTCGCGACCAGCAGGACCCGCGTGGACCCCGCCGTGATCCCGCCGTCGACGGCGAACCGGGCGACCGACGGGAAGGCCAGCGTGGCCAGCGCGTCGAGCGCGACGAGGGACATCCCGAGGGCGAGGGTCCACCGGACGGGCGCGAGCAGGCGGGCGAGCCGGAAGCCCGGGTCCGGCGCGGTGGGGTCGACCCCGCCGAGCCGCGGCGTCTCGGTGGCGGGTTTCAGCTTCGCGACGGCCTCGAGCAGCTCCGGGGTCGCGGCGATCCCGCCGACCATGCCGGAGGTGCCGGGACCGGTGCGCGGCGGCGCACCGCCGCCGGGAGCCNGGGGCGGGGGGGGGGGCGCCCCCCCCCCGCCGGGAGCCGTGCCCGCCTGCGCCGCCGCGGCCCGCACCGCCCGGTCCGACTCCGTCTCGGCGGTGGCGACCTCCGGCCACAGCCCGGGCGTGACGCCGCCGGCCGGCACGGCCACGGCCGGCGCGG
>NZ_JBHSQK010000035.1:0-112271 GCF_042658055.1 Pseudonocardia lutea | reverse complement strand
GGCGGCTGCCTCCGCCCCCGTGGCCAGCAGCTCGCGGAACAGCGCGCACCGGCCCCGCAGCTCCTCCTCGGTCCCGACGTCGACGACGCGGCCGGCGTCGAGCACCGCGATCCGGTCGGCGAGGGCGAGGGTGGAGCGCCGGTGGGCGACGAGGATCGTGGTCCGCCCGGCGGTGAGCTCGCGCAGGGCCTCGTGGATGGCGGACTCGGTGGCCGTGTCGACGGCGGAGGTCGCGTCGTCGAGCACCAGGACGCGCGGGTCGGTGAGCAGCGCGCGGGCCAGCGCGATCCGCTGCCGCTGTCCGCCGGAGAGCGTGAGCCCGCGCTCGCCGACCTGCGTGTCGTACCCCTCGGGCAGCGCCTCGACGAACGTGGCGACCTGCGCGGCCGACGCGGCGGCCCGGATCTCCTCCTCGGTCGCGTCGGGCCGGCCGTAGGCGATGTTGGCGCGGATCGTGTCCGAGAAGAGGAACGCCTCCTCGAACACCACGCCCAGCTCCGCGCGCAGGTCCCGCAGCCGCAGCTCGCGGACGTCGACGCCGCCGATCCGCACCGCCCCGTCCCAGGGGTCGTAGAAGCGGGGCAGCAGCAGCGCGATCGTGGACTTGCCGGACCCGGCGGTGCCGACCACCGCGAGGGTCTCCCCCGGCTCGGCGCGCAGGGACACCCCGTCGAGCACCGGCCGGCCCGGCTCGTAGCCGAACCGCACCCCGTCGAGCTCCACGCCGACCGGGCCGGCCGGCAGGGCCTTCGGCGACGGCGGGTCCTGCACGTCCGGCTCCGCGTCGACCAGGTCGTACACGCGCTCGACGCCGGCCCGCGCCAGCTGCGCGCTGACGATCAGCGACCCGACCAGCCGGGCCGGCCCGACGAGCTGGGCGACGTAGGTGGTGAAGGCCAGGAAGGTGCCCAGCGAGATCGAGCCGCGCAGCGCCATCAGGCCGCCGATGCCGATGACCGCGACCTGGCCGAGCGTGGGCAGCGCGAGCAGCACCGGGTTGAGCCGGGCCGTCATCCGCGCGGCGCGCATCCGCTCGCCGAACAGCCGCCGGGCCAGTCCCTCGAGCGTGCCGACCTCGCGGGTCTCCTGCCCGAAGCCCTTGACCACGCGTACGCCGGTGACGGTCTCCTCGACCTGCTGCGCCACGTCGGCCGCCCGCTGCTGCGCCGACCAGGTGGCCGGGAACAGCGAGCGCCGGGTGCGGCCGGTGATGTAGGCCGCGAGCGGCAGCATGATCAGCGAGACGACGGTGAGCAGCGGGGACAGCCACAGCATCGCCGCCACCGACGCGATCACCAGCGCGACCGTGCCCGCCGTGAGCGGCACCATCGACAGCAACGACTGGACCTGTTGCAGGTCGGTGATCGCGCGCGAGGCGACCTGGCCGGTGCGCAGCGCGTCCTGCCGGCGCCCGTCGAGCCGCTGGACCGCGGCGAACACCTGGCGGCGCAGGTCGTGCTGCACGTCGAGCGCCATGCGCCCGGCGAGGTAGCGGCGCAGGAAGGAGGCGGTGAAGCGGACCACCGCCAGCCCCAGGATGGCCAGCACGATGGGGAGCAGCACGTCCGTGACGCCGCGCACCGCGTCGTCGACCGCGACCCGGGTGAGTAGCGGGCCCGCCGCGTCGAGGCTGACCCCGAGCACGGACGCGACCAGCGCGCCGATCGTGACCCCGCGGTGCCGCAGGCACTCGCGGGTGAGCCGGCGCAGCCATCCGGTGGGCCGGGTGCCCTGGTCGGGCGAGGTGGTGGGGAGCGGGTCGGGCACGGATCCAGGTTAGGACGCCGGTCCGACACTCCGCCGCACGACGACGTCCGTGCTGGTCGGAAGGGGTCTCAGGTCACGTCGCGGCGCCCGCCGACCACCCAGGCGACCGCCAGCCCGGCGCCCGTCCACACGAGGAGCACGAGCAGCGCGCCCCACCCCGGCGGCGGCGCGGCGACCCCGGCCAGCCCCTCCACGATCGACGGCGCGTACCGGCCGCCGAGCTCGCGGGCGGGCAGGTCGTAGAGGGCGACGTCGCCGGCGTTGGCCGGCAGGAGCGAGGTGATCCGGGCGGCCGTTCCCGGCGCCTCGCCCTCCTCGGTGCCCGACCGCAGGACCAGCGCGACCAGGTTCTCCGCCGCCAGCACGTAGACCAGCAGCGCCACGACGGCGCCGGCCTGGTTCACGACCAGCGTGCCGAGCGCGACGCCCAGGACCGACCAGAACGCGCAGACCAGGATCCCGGCGCAGCTCAGCGACACGATCCCGCCGACGGACGGCAGCGGCGCGGCCCCCTGCCCCGCCAGCCCGGCCAGGAGCCCGAGCACGATCGCGAGGAGCGCGTACGCCGCGCCGACGCCGGCCGCCACCGCGGCCTTGGCCAGCAGGGTCGGCACCCGCCCGGCCAGCAGGTAGGTCGTGGTCACGGTGCGGTGCCGGAACTCCGCGGTGGCGAGCACGACGCCGTGCAGCGCGGCGAAGACCGTGGTCAGCGACAGCGCGTAGGCCAGCGACGCCAGCAGGATCCCCGGGATGCCGTCGTCGCCGCCGACCCCGGCGACCGCCGAGCCGAACAGCCCGCCGAACAGGTTGACCATCACCGCGAGCAGGCCCACCGGGATGGCGAGCGCCCACCAGGTGCGCACCGACAGCGCCTTGAGCGCCTCGGCCCGCAGCACGCCCGCGCCGGGGAGCAGATCGGTCGTCACGCCATGCCTCCGCCGGTCAGCCGCAGGAACATCGCCTCCAGGTCCGCGCGCTCCTCGGTCAGCCCGTAGACCGCGACCCCGGCGGCGAGCGCGGTGTCGCCGACGAGCACCGCGTCGGCGGCGACGGCGAGCCCGCCCTCGGCGACGTGGTCGATCTCCAGCACGCCGCGGGCGGCGAGCGCCTCGGCCAGCCGGACGGGGTCCGAGCACCGCACCCGGACCGCCGGGCGGCCCTGCAACCCGTCCGCCGCGCCCTGGTAGACGCAGGTGCCCGACGAGATCACGACGAGCCGGTCCGCGGTCTGCGCGATCTCGGCCAGCTGGTGGCTGGACACGAGCACGGTCCGGCCGGCGCGGGCGAAGCCGCGCAGGAACTCCCGCAGCCAGGCGATGCCCTGCGGATCGAGGCCGTTGCCCGGCTCGTCCAGGACCAGGATCCGGGGGTCGCCGAGCAGCGCGGTGGCCAGGGCGAGCCGCTGGGCCATGCCGAGCGAGAAGCCGCCGGCGGGCCGGTCGGCGGCCTCGGTGAGGCCGACGAGCGCGAGCACCTCGTCGACCCGCTCCTCCCGGACGCCGATCGCCGAGGCGCACACCTGCAGGTGCCGGCGGGCGGTGCGCCCGGGGTGGGTGCCCTGCGCCTCCAGCACCGCACCCACGACCCGCCCGGGTGCCGCCAGCCCGGCGTACGGCGCGCCCTCGACCAGCGTCGACCCGGCCGTCGGGGTGACCAGGCCGAGGATCGCGCGCAGCGTCGTCGTCTTGCCGGAGCCGTTGGGCCCCAGGAAGCCGGTCACCGCGCCCGGCCCGACCGTGAACGACAGCCCGCGCACGGCCTCGACCGTGCCGAACCGCTTGGCCAGGCCGGACACCTCGATCCGGCCGCTGCCGTCGGGTTCGCGTCCCACACCTCTCCTCACGCCTGCCGGAGCCCCATCCTGCCCGCGGTTCGCGCCGGTCGGACCCGGGGGTGCGTCCGTTCGGTTCGTCCCTCGATCCCGGTTCTCCCGACGCTAGAGTGGCGCTCGCCGTGATCCACCTCACGGTCCGTCATCCCGACGAGCAGGGAGCACCGATGACGTTGTCCCCCGACCGCCCCGCCGTCCCCGCAGGAGCGCCGACGGACGCCCCGGGCCTGCTCGGGCGCTGGGCCGCCGAGCGCCCCGACGCCGAGGCGCTGCGGTTCGCGGGCGTGCGGCGCACCTGGGCCGAGCTCGACGAGCGGGTCCGCCGGCTGGCCACCGCGCTGCGGGCCGACGGGGTGCGGGCGGGCGACCGGGTCGCCGTGCTCGACCTGAACCACCCCTCCTGCCTGGAGATGACGCTCGCCTGTGCCCGGATCGGGGCGGCCGACGCCGTCGTCAACTTCCGCCTGGCGCCGCCGGAGATCGTCTACGTGCTCAACGACGCCGGCGCCGTGCTCCTGCTGGTCGGGCCGGAGTTCGTGCAGGCCGTCGAGGGGCTGCGCGAGCACACCCCGGCGCTGCGCCGGACGGTCCGGGTCGGCGGGCCGGAGGACGAGTACGAGGCCTGGCTGGCCGCGCACGAGCCCGAGCAGGGCCCGGCCGAGGTCGATCCCGACGCCTGCTTCGTGCAGCTCTACACCTCGGGCACGACGGGCTTCCCCAAGGGCGTGATGCTCACCCACCGGGCGATGCTGGCCCACTCGACGAACGTGGCCGAGAGCTTCGAGGTGGACCACGAGGCGGTGGTGCAGGTGGCGATGCCGCTGTTCCACGTCGGCGGCACCAGCTACGCCCTGCTCGCGATCCACTTCGGTGCGCGGATGGTGATGCTGCGCGTCCCGGATCCGGCCGCGGTCGTCGAGCAGCTGGAGACGGAGCGGATCACCCACACCTTCCTGGTCCCCGCGCTGCTGGCGGCGCTCACCCGGGTCCCGGGGGTGGCCGACCGGGACCTCTCCGCGATCAAGGTCCTGTCCTACGGGGCCTCGCCGATGCCGCTGCCGGTGATGCGGGCCTGCCTGCCGCTCTTCCCGGGGCGGATGCACCAGGTCTACGGGATGACGGAGGCGTGCGGCGTGGTCACCGCGCTCGGCGCGGCGGACCACGAGGACCCGTCCGTGGCGCACCGGCTGGTCTCGGCCGGGACGCCGATCCACGGCGTCGAGATCGAGGTCCGCGACCCCGCCACCGGCGAGCCGGTGCCGACCGGCGAGCCCGGGGAGATCTGGGTGCGCACGGCCCAGCTGATGAAGGGGTACTGGCAGCAGCCCGAGGCCACCGCCGCGGCGATCACGCCCGACGGCTGGCTGCGCTCCGGCGACGGCGGCCACCTCGACGCCGACGGCTACGTCTACGTCACCGACCGGGTCAAGGACATGATCGTCAGCGGCGGGGAGAACGTGTACCCCGCCGAGATCGAGCGCGTGCTGGCCGAGTACCCCGGCATCGCGGACGTGGCGGTGATCGGCGTGCCGGACGAGCGGTGGGGCGAGGTGCCGCGCGCGATCGTCGTCGCCGCGGCGGGGACCGAGCTCGACGAGGCGGCCGTGCTCGCCCACTGCCGCGCACACCTGGCCCCGTACAAGTGCCCCAAGGGCGTCGACGTCGTGAGCGAGCTGCCCCGCAACCCCACCGGCAAGATCCTCAAGAAGGACCTGCGCGCACCCTTCTGGGCGGGTCGGGAGCGCCGCACGGTGTGATCCGGGCCGCGCATGTGACAGTCTCGCTGTCGTGAAGCTCTCGACCCAGCTGCCGTACAGCGACGACCCGGTGGCGGGCGCCACCCGCATCGTCGAGCTCGAGAAGGCCGGGCTCGACGTCGTGTGGGTCGCCGAGGCCTACAGCTTCGACGCCGTGTCCCTCATGGGCTACCTGGCCGCCCGCACCGAGCGGATCGAGATCGGCTCGGGGATCCTGCCGATCTACAGCCGGACGCCGACGCTCACGGCGATGACCGCCGCGGGCCTCGACGCGCTGTCCGGCGGCCGGGCGATCCTCGGGCTCGGCACCTCGGGGCCGCAGGTGATCGAGGGGTTCCACGGCGTGCCGTTCGACAAGCCCGTCGGCCGGACCCGCGAGGTCATCGAGATCTGCCGGGCCGTGTGGCGGCGCGAGCGCATCGAGCACGAGGGCATCTACACGATTCCCGTCCCCGAGGGCCGGGGCACCGGGCTGGGCAAGCCGCTCAAGCTGATCAACCACCCGCGACGGGCGGACATCCCGATCTGGATCGCGGCGCTCGGCGACAAGAACGTCGAGATGACCGCCGAGCTCGCCGAGGGCTGGCTGCCGCACGCCGTCATCCCGGAGCGGATGCAGCAGGCGTTCGGCGAGCCGCTGGCCGCCGGCCTGGCCAAGCGGGCGCCCGAGCTCGGGCCGCTGCAGATCACCGGCGGCGGCTTCCTCGCGATCGAGGAGGAGATGTGGGAGCCGGCCCGGCAGGCGGCGAGGGCGATGTTCGCGCTCTACGTCGGCGGCATGGGCGCCCGCGGGAAGAACTTCTACAACACCGTGATGCAGCGCCAGGGCTGGGCGGACGCGGCGAGGACCGTCCAGGACCTCTACCTCGACGGACGCAAGGAGGAGGCCGCCGCCGCACTGCCGGACGAGTTCATCGAGCAGGCCACGCTCATCGGCCCGCCCTCGTTCGTCAAGGAGCGGATCGCGGCGCTGCACGAGGTCGGCGTCACCCATCTCCAGGTCAACCCGGTCACCCAGGACGCGGCGAAGGTCCTCGGGCAGGTGCGGGAGTGGCTGCCGTGACACGCGGCTGAGCGGAGCTCGCGGAGCGAACATCGGCACCGAGCGGAGCTCGCGGAGCGAACATCGACACCGAGCGGAGCCCGCGGAGCGAACATCGGCACCGAGCGAAGCTCGCGGAGCGAACATCGGCACCGAGCGAAGCCCGCGGAGCGGACATCGACACCGAGTGGAGCCCGCGGAGCGGACATCGGCACCGAGCGGAGCCCGCGGAGCGGACTTCGGCCCTGAGCAGCGCAGCGTCACACGAACCGGGGGTGGCGTCACGGCCCGTGTCGGGCCGTTCCACAATGCGGGGTGAACCTGTCGACCCCCGGGAGCTGCGTGGTGCCCGACCTGCCCGTGCGCACGTCCGACGAGCCGATGGAACCGGAGCAGTACCGGTACATCGCGACGCACGCCTGGTGGATGGGCACGTTCATGGGCCCCGACCCGGCCGGGCCGGTGCACGTGCACCTGTCCGAGCACCTGCTCCAGCAGTGGACACCGGCCGTCCAGGAGGCCGACTGGCTGCTCGACCGGGAGCTCACCGGGCGGATCACCTGGCTCGCCGGGTCCGGCGAGAAGGCCGACGAGGCCGGGTTCGACCTGCGCGACGCCTGGCCCACCGGCCGGTTCCGCGCGAAGTACGGCGACTTCTACGCCGATCTGCACGACACCGCCCCGCACCGGCCCGCCGGGAGCTGGGCCACGCCCACGCCGGAGTTCCTCGCCCTGCTGCCCCGCGAGCCCGACGAGCTGCTGGCCCGGCTGCTGGCGGACGCGCCGCTGGGGCGCACCTACACCGGGCCCTTCCGCAGCGCCGTCGACGCGCTGCGGACCTGCTCCGTCCCGGCCGACCTGCGCGCGCCGCTCTACGCCGCGCTGCTGCGGCTCCCGGCCGTCTCGCTCGTCGACGAGGTCAAGGACCTCGACGGCAACCTGTGCCTCGCCCTGGTGCACGACGCCGGCCCGACGCGCACCGAGCTCCTCGTCGACCCGGTCGACGGGCAGTACGCCGGCGAGCGGGACGTCCTGCGGCGCGACTCCTCGTGCGGGCTGGTCGAGGGCACGGTGATCGCGGAGACCTCCGTGCGGACCGCCGTCGTGCCCGCGATCGGCGCCCTCCCGGTTTTCTGAGCGGGCCGGACGGGCACCCGCCGGACGGACGTCACAGCGCCGTACCGGCGCCCTCCCGGGGAGGACTACCCTGGGAGGGCGGTCAGCGGCGACTGAAGAGCTTCAAGCGAACCAAGGCGGTTGAGAGCGCGTGTCCACCAGCAGTACGACCGGCCATACCGGCGAATTCGGTGCCAATCAGTTCGGCCCGAACGAGTGGCTCGTCGAGGAGATGTACCAGCGGTTCCTCGAGGACCCCTCGACCGTGGACCCGGCCTGGCACGACTTCTTCGCGGACTACAAGACCGGCGGCTCGCTGTCCGGCGCCGCGCCCGCCGAGGACAGCCCGACCGCGCAGGGCGCGGCCGAGCGCGCGGAGGCCGAGCAGGCCGACCGCGACGCCGCCGGGGGGAGGACGGCGAGGGCCGCGACGGGCACGGACTCCTCGCCCGACGCGGACGCCGACCGCGCCGCGACCTCCGACCGCTCCGCCACCACCACCAACGGCTCCTCTCGCACCGGAAAGCAGGACGTGCCCCCCGCCAGCACACCCACCACCAGTCCCGCCGAGCCGACCGAGGTCCGTCGCGCCGGCGACCGCGCCGCGAGCAACGGCGCCGGTTCGGCCACCGCCGCCAAGCCCGCCGCCGGCAGCACCTCCAAGGCCGCGAAGCCAGCCGCGGAGAGCCGCGACGAGGTCCTGCCGATCCGCGGCGCGGCCAACGCCGTCGTCAAGAACATGAACGCCTCGCTCGCCGTCCCGACGGCCACGAGCGTGCGCGCGGTCCCGGCGAAGCTGCTCGCGGACAACCGCATCGTCATCAACAACCAGCTGAAGCGCACCCGCGGCGGCAAGATCTCCTTCACCCACCTCATCGGCTACGCCGTGGTGAAGGCGCTGGCCGACTTCCCGGTGATGAACCGGCACTTCGCGGAGACGGACGGCAAGCCCACCGTCGTCCAGCCCGAGCACGTCAACCTCGGCCTGGCCATCGACCTGCCGGGCAGGAACGGGCAGCGCTCGCTCGTCGTGGTGTCGATCAAGGGCTGCGAGCGGATGTCGTTCGCCCAGTTCTGGTCCGCCTACGAGGGCATGGTCCACAAGGCGCGCAACGGCTCGCTGACCGCGGAGGACTTCCAGGGCACCACGATCTCGCTGACCAACCCGGGCACGCTGGGCACCAACCACTCGGTGCCGCGGCTCATGCAGGGCCAGGGCACGATCGTCGGCGTCGGCGCGATGGAGTACCCGGCGGAGTTCCAGGGCGCCTCCGAGGAGCGGCTCGCCCAGATCGGCGTCAGCAAGATCATCACGCTGACCTCGACCTACGACCACCGGATCATCCAGGGCGCCGAGTCCGGCGACTTCCTGCGCCGGGTGCACCGCCTGCTGCTGGGCGACGACGGCTTCTACGACGACGTCTTCACCTCGCTGCGGGTGCCGTACGAGCCGGTCCGCTGGGTGCAGGACTTCCCCGAGGGCGAGGTCGACAAGACCGCGCGCGTCCTCGAGCTGATCGAGTCCTACCGCACCCGCGGCCACCTGATGGCCGACACGGACCCGCTGAACTACCGCCAGCGCCGCCACCCCGACCTCGACGTGCTCTCCCACGGCCTGACGTTGTGGGACCTCGACCGCGACTTCGCCGTCGGCGGGTTCGGCGGCGAGGCGCACATGAAGCTGCGCGACGTCCTCGGCCTGCTGCGGGACTCCTACTGCCGCACCGTCGGCACGGAGTACATGCACATCGCCGACCCCGAGCAGCGCGCCTGGCTGCAGGAGCGCATCGAGGTGCCGCACCAGAAGCCCTCGGTCGTCGAGCAGAAGTACATCCTGTCGAAGCTCAACGCCGCCGAGGCGTTCGAGACCTTCCTGCAGACCAAGTACGTCGGGCAGAAGCGGTTCTCGCTGGAGGGCGGCGAGACCGTCATCCCGCTGCTCGACGCCGTGCTGGACAAGGCCGCCGAGAACGAGCTCGACGAGGTCGTCATCGGCATGCCGCACCGCGGCCGGCTCAACGTGCTAGCCAACATCGTCGGCAAGCCGATCAGCCAGATCTTCCGCGAGTTCGAGGGCAACCTCGACCCGGGCCAGGCGCACGGCTCCGGCGACGTCAAGTACCACCTGGGCGCCGAGGGCAAGTACTTCCGGATGTTCGGCGACGGCGAGACGGTCGTGTCGCTGGCCTCGAACCCCTCGCACCTGGAGGCGGTCGACCCGGTCCTCGAGGGTATCGTCCGCGCCAAGCAGGACCTGCTCGACAAGGGCGAGGGCGGCTTCACCGTCCTGCCGATCATGATGCACGGCGACGCGGCGTTCGCCGGCCAGGGCGTGGTCGCCGAGACGCTGAACCTGGCCCTGTTGCGCGGCTACCGCACCGGCGGCACCGTGCACGTCGTCGTCAACAACCAGGTCGGGTTCACCACCGCGCCGGAGCACTCGCGCTCGTCGCAGTACTGCACGGACGTGGCGAAGATGATCGGCGCGCCGGTCTTCCACGTGAACGGCGACGACCCCGAGGCGTGCGTCTGGGTGGCCAAGCTGGCCGTCGAGTACCGGCAGCGGTGGAACAACGACGTCGTGATCGACATGATCTGCTACCGCCGCCGCGGGCACAACGAGGGCGACGACCCCTCGATGACCCAGCCGGCGATGTACGACGTGATCGACGCCAAGCGCTCGGTGCGCAAGATCTACACCGAGTCGCTGATCGGCCGCGGCGACATCACCATGGAGGAGGCCGAGCACGCGCTCAAGGACTTCTCCAACCAGCTCGAGCACGTGTTCAACGAGGTCCGCGAGCTGGAGAAGACCCCACCGGCCGTCTCCACCTCGGTCGAGAAGGAACAGCTCGTGCCGATGGACCTGGACACCTCGATCCCGCTCGAGGTCGTGCACCGGGTCGGCGACGTGCACGAGCAGCTGCCCGAGGGCTTCACCCCGCACCAGCGCGTCAAGCCGGTGCTGGCCAAGCGCAAGAAGATGTCCCGCGAGGGCGACATCGACTGGGCCTTCGGCGAGCTGCTCGCCTTCGGCTCGCTGGCGATGGACGGCAAGCTGGTCCGGCTCTCCGGCCAGGACTCGCGGCGCGGCACGTTCGTGCAGCGGCACTCGGTGCTGATCGACCGGAAGACCGGCGAGGAGTACTACCCGCTGCGGAACCTGGCGAAGGACCAGGGCCGGTTCCTGCCCTACGACTCGGCGCTGTCGGAGTTCGCCGCGGTCGGCTTCGAGTACGGCTACTCGGTGGCCAACCCCGAGGCGCTGGTCATGTGGGAGGCGCAGTTCGGCGACTTCGTCAACGGCGCCCAGTCGATCATCGACGAGTTCATCTCGTCCGGCGAGGCGAAGTGGGGCCAGTTCTCCGACGTCGTGCTGCTCCTGCCGCACGGCCTGGAGGGCCAGGGCCCGGACCACAGCTCGGGCCGCATCGAGCGGTTCCTGCAGCTGTGCGCGGAGGGCTCGATGACGGTCGCGCTGCCCTCGGAGCCGGCGAACTACTTCCACCTGCTCCGCCGGCACGCGCTCGACGGCGTCCGCCGCCCGCTCGTCGTCTTCACCCCGAAGTCGATGCTGCGGAACAAGGCCGTCGTCTCGCCCATCTCGGACTTCACCGGCGGCCGGTTCCGCCCGGTGATCGACGACCCGGAGTTCCGCTCCGCGGACGGCGCCGCCACGTCGGTCAAGAAGGTCCTGCTGTGCAGCGGCAAGATCTTCTGGGAGCTGCACCAGCAGCGGCAGAAGCGCGACATCACCGACACGGCGATCGTGCGCGTCGAGCAGCTGTACCCGGTGCCGGACCGCCAGCTGGCCTCGATCCTGGAGCGCTACCCGAACGCCCAGGACATCCGCTGGGTCCAGGAGGAGCCGGCCAACCAGGGCGCCTGGCCGCACATGGGCCTGGAGCTGCCGGACAAGCTGCCGGAGCGGCTCTCGAGCCTCAAGCGGGTCAGCCGTCGCCGGATGGCCGCGCCGGCAGCCGGGTCGTCGAAGGTGCACGAGGTCGAGCAGCGCGAGCTGATCGACAAGGCCTTCGCCTGATCCTGCGCACGGCGATGTACTTCACCGACCGGGGCATCGAGGAGCTGGTCGAACGCCGAGGGGACGAGGCGGTCAGCGTCGAGTGGCTGGCCGCCCGTCTCCGGGCCTTCGTCGACACCCACCCCGGCTACGAGGACGCCGTCGAGCGCCTCGCCACCTTCCTCGCCCGCGACGACGAGGACGACTGACCCCCGTGAGTGGCGAGGTCAGCGGCGGAAGCCGAAGCGGCGGCGGGCGACCAGGTCCATGAGCTCCGTGTAGGTCCGGTCGACCTCGCGCTCGTAGCGGTCCAGCTGCGCGGGGTCGGCCTCGGGATCGGGGCGCGGGAAGGGGCGGACCGTCATCCACGGCTCCGCCCACAGCGCCTCCAGCGCCGACTCCCAGTGCAGCTCCACCGAGAAGCGGGTCAGCGCCGCGCGCTCGCCCACCCGCCGCATGCGCTCGTCGATGCGGGCCAGCGCCTGCTCGAGGCGGGTCGCGCGCAGCTCGTCCTGCCGGCGGACCGCGCCGACCGCGTCGTCGACCCCGCTCGCGATCCGGCGGTACGCGGCCGCGGGCGACTCCGGGTACCCGCTGCTCATCCGTCCTCCTCGGGCGGGCCGGGCACGATCACGACCTCGGGCCGGGCGTGCACCGCACGGTCGAAGAACAGGCCGCGTCCGGCGCGCGGCGCCCAGGCGCTGATCAGTCCCGGGGCGAGCGGACCGAGCTCCGATCCCTGGACGTCGAGCCCGATCCACGCCCCGACGTCGTCGACGCCCGCGGACAGGGTGAGCAGCTGCCGCAGCCGCGCCGTCGAGCGCCACCAGCCGATCACATGGAGCCCCACCTCGGGTCCGAACCGCAGGACCGTGCGCAGCGCCTCCGTGCCGGGACGCTCGAGCAGCGGATCGGCCGCGTCGGCCCCCAGGAGCAGCACGAACACCGGCGTGCGGTCGCCGCTGGTCACCCGCTCCCTGACCTCGCGCGCCAGCTCCTCCACCCGCCCGCGCATCCCCTCGAGCCCCACGGTCTCCACCGTGCGGGCCGCCAGAACACCCGCGGGCAGATCCCCGACCAGGGGCGCGACGACGAACCGGGCGTCGGCCGGCGCGGTCGCCGCCAGCGCCGCGGCGGCCGCGCCCATGACCCGCAACCCCTCGATCGAACCCGCACCGAGGACGGCGACGTTGCGCCCGGGCGCGTCGGGCAGCTCGACGGCCGCGGCGCTGCCCGCCAGGTCGATCACCTGCCCGAGCACGGCCCGCGCGGGCCCACCCGAAGGCAGGGCCTCGACCAGATCCCCGACGCGGGGCGACCGCGAGCCGTCGAACAGTCGTGGTCGCGGACCCGGGTACCGCTTGTGCGCGGCCCGCTGGACCTCGTCGAGATCGGAGCCGGCACCGGCGTCCGGGATCCGGGCGATCTCGTTGCCGTGCTTCATCCCGGACTCGTGGTTGACGATCGCGTGCCAGCGGGGCAGGGCGAGGGCGGCGTCGTTGAGGTTGGCCAGCACCCGCCGGGCCCGGGGCAGCGCGATCCGCAGCACGAACTGCTCGAAGATCGCCGGGCGGCCCCAGAACGCCTCGATCCCGGAGACGTCCTGGCTGGCGAAGACCAGGTGGATGCCCTGCGAGCGGCCGCGCCGCGCGACGTCCTCCAGCAGCGCCGTGGCCTGCTTCGTGACCTGGTCCTTCTCCGCGAACAGGTACTGGAACTCGTCGACCACCGCGACGATCCGCGGCCAGTGCCCCTCCGGGTCGGCCCGGCGCAGCTCCTCGAGCTTGGTCACCTCGAAGGACTTGGCCACCTCGGCCCGGTGGCGCATCTCGTCGGCGAGGAACTGCAGCAGCGCCAGCCCGAACTCACGGTCGGTGTTGACGTTGATCCCGATCAGCCGGGCGTGCGGCAGCCAGCTCGCGTCCCGGCGGCCCGGTGCGAACCGGGCGAAGGACACGCCCTCCTTGAAGTCCAGCAGGTAGAAGTGCAGCTCGTCGGGGCCGTACCGGGCGGCCATCGACCCGATCATCGCCAGCAGCAGGTTGGTCTTGCCCGAGCCGCTCGGCCCGCCGATCAACGCGTGCGGCGAGGCGTCGTCGAGCGCCATCTCGACCGGCATCCCGTCCGTGAACCCGATCGGCGCCACGACCCCGGCGGCCGACTTCCGGCTCCGTTCCCGGTCCTGGGGCAGCAGGTCGGCGAAGGTGGAGACCCGGGCCTGCCAGGCCTCGTGCGCGCGCACGATCGCGCTGCACGCGTCCGTGACCTGCTGCCGGGGCAGCGGCGGGTCCGGCTCGACGCGCACGTGCGGGCCGGTCATGGAGCACCGCACACCCTGCCGGGTGAAGCGGACGGTCTCGAGGGGCGCGGCGACGGTCACCGGGACGTCGAGCATCACGAGGTGGATCCCGCAGGCCAGGCCGCTACGGGCGATCCGCTGCAGCTGCCGCTGCTGGTCCTCGGGCAGCGCCGTGCGGTTCCCGGCCAGCACCACCACGACCCACGGCTCGCTGCGCCGCCCTTCGTTCGCGGCGTGCGCCCGCAGCGACGGGAACCCGCCGACGAGCACCCGGCTGTGCACCTTGCGGATCCGCTCGGACAGCTCGTCGAGCAGGTCGCCGAGGCGGTTCGGGTCGTGCGAGGTGACCAGGCCGGTGCGGGCCAGCGGGTAGAGCGCCGGCAGCAGCCCGTACTGGCCGACGTCCCAGACGTCGACGGTGAGGATCCCAGGCCTGAAGCACGCGAGCATCCGCATCAGCAGCTGCTCGACCAGCGCCTCGGCGGCCGGGCGGGACTCCGGCACCGAGTCGATCCGCAGGTGGGACTCGTCGAGCAGGGGCAACGCGACGGGGAACGCCTCGCCGATCTCCAGGTGCCCCGCGCCGATCCGCCACAGCTCCGGGTGGTCCTTCACGCCCTCGTTGCGCAGCAGGTCCGAACCCCGCGCCTCCGGGCCCGCCGCGCGGACGACCTCGTCGAGCCACGCGGTGTCGCGCGCCCCGGCCGGCCCGGGGGCGGCACCGGCGACGACGTCGGCGAGGGCACGCGGCCCCTCCGGCAGCCACCTCGACAGCCCGGACAGCCGGTCGCGCTCGGCCCGCTCGACGGCGGCGGCGAGCACGGGCGACCGGAAGGCCGGGGCCATCGAGGGGTCGGCGCGCACGGCCGCGACGCCCTCGCGCCGCAGCCACAGCTCGAACATCGCCTCCGCCTGCGCACGGACGGCCGACTCCCGCTGCCGGGCCGCCGCGCCGAGCGCCCGCGCGGCGGCAGCGTGGAACGCGTCGAACGCGGCGGTGACGCGCTCCCGCCGCGCCTTCCTCCCCGGTGCCACGGCTACAGCCGACCGCCCAGGTCGGCCACCGCGTCGCCCGCCAGGCCCACCGTCGCCACGAGCTCGTCGACCTCCTCGCGCGCCTTCTGCAGCGCCGCCACCGGCAGGTCGGCGCCGGTCCGCTCGCGCAGCTCGGCGAGCAGGGCGGCGGCCTCGGTCAACCGCTCGGCGGCGAGCTGGGCGTGGGCACGGGCCTCACCGGTACTGCCGCCGACGCCCTCCAGGGCGGCGCGCAGCTCGGCGATGCTCACTGGTGGCCCCTCCGGCCGGCCACCGTCAGAGGCGGGCGGCGACGCCCTCGGCCGCCTCGATCGCCGCGTTGATGGCCTGCTGCACGTCGTCGATCTTGCTGGCCGCCTCGGCGTAGTACGCGTTGGCCTGCTCGACGTCGCTCTGCGAGCTGCCCTCGGTCACCTGCTGCAGGGCGCGCTGGGCCTCCTCGATGCTCGAGCGCGCCTGGTCCAGCGCCCCCATGCTCTCGGAGGCCTTGTCGTTGGCCTGCGCGATGCCGTCCCTGACCTCTTCGATGCTCGCCACGGCCGCTGTTCGCCCTCTCTCGTTGAACCCGCTACGACGGTAACGGCGGAAACCTACAGTCCGCACCCCAGCACGATCGGTGAGCCCGCCCACGCGCCGTGGCGGCCAGGCGCTGCGGGACGCACCGGACACTCCTACCTTTTCCTCCGACAAGGTCGTCGGGTGCGGGGAGGTCGCCGTGAGTACGCAGCAGGGAGCCGGCCGGGCCGCGGAACTGACCCCACCCGTCGGGTTCGGCCCCAAGGTCCGGCAGGTCGGCCCGGGCCTGCTGGCCGCCGCGACGGGCGTCGGCGCAGGCGACCTCGTGGCGACCATGGTGGCGGGGGCCCGGTTCGGCACCATGCTGCTCTGGGCGGCCGTCCTCGGTACCGTGCTCAAGCTCGCCCTCGGCGAGGGCGTCGGGCGCTGGCACCTGGCCTCCGGCACCACCCTGCTCGACGGCTGGCGGCGGCTCGGCCGGTGGGCCACCGTCTTCTTCGGCGTCTACATCGTGGTGTGGGGCTTCGTCTACGGGGCGACGGCCATGTCCGCGGTCGGGCTGCCGCTCAACGCCCTGTTCGGCGGGCTGTCGGTGCGGTACTGGGCGATGATCGCCGGCGTCGTCGGACTGGTGCTGGTGTGGACGCAGCGCTACGCCTTCTTCGAGAAGTTCATGACGGTGCTGGTGCTGATCAAGTTCTGCACCGTGGTCGCGGTCGCCGTACTGGTCGCGCCCGATCTCGGCAACCTGGCGTCGGGGCTGGTCCCGCGGCTGCCGGAGGGCTCGACGATCTACGTCCTCGGCCTGATCGGCGGCGTCGGCGGCACCATCACGATGGCCGCGTACGGGTACTGGATGTTCGCCAAGGGCTGGCGGGGCACCGGCTGGCTGTCGATGATGCGGCTGGACAACGCCATCGGCTACATCATGACCGGCATCTTCGTCATCGCGATGATGATCGTCGGCTCCACCCTGCTGTTCGGTCAGAACCTCACCGAGTCCGACAGCGGCCTGCTCGTGCTGGGCACGGCGCTCGACGAGCGCTACGGCGCCTGGGCCCGGATCCTGTTCCTCGTCGGCTTCCTCGCCGTCACCTCGACCTCGCTGCTCGGGGTGTGGAACGGCGTCTCGTACATGTTCGCCGACTGGACCCGCGCGATCCGGCTGCCGCACGGCAAGGAGGCGGAGACGGGTGCGAGCATCGAGCGGTTCGCCTCCGGCGAGGCCGAGCGGTCGCTGCCCTTCCGCGGGTACCTCCTGTGGCTGACGCTCCCGCCGATGGGCCTGCTGTTCATCGACAAGCCCTTCGGCCTCACGCTCGTCTACGGCGTCCTCGGCTCGGTCTTCATGCCGTTCCTGGCCATCACCCTGATGCTGCTGCTCAACTCGAAGCGGGTCAGCGGGCACGGGCGCTCGGGCTGGCTGTCGAACCTGTTCCTCGGTGCGGCCTCCGTGCTCTTCCTCGCGCTGCTCGTGACGGACGTCGCCAACCGCTTCTAGAGCATCCCGAGGAGCATCACGGCCATCGCCCCGGCCATGACCAGGTGGGCGACGGCCGCGGCCTGGGGGGCACGCAGCGCGGCGAGGCGCCCCTCGTGCACGGCCCCGCCGTGACCACAGCCCGCGCTGTCCGCCACGGGTGCGGCGATGTCCACAGGGCTTGTGTCCACAGGGCCTCCCGCCGGGACGGGTTCGCCGAGGGCGAGACGTGCCCGCCGGGCGGCCGCGAACCGGTCCCCGCACCGCATGACGTGCCAGGCGAAGTAGCCGGCGAACACGATCGCGACGACCGAGGTCCAGGCACCGGCGCCCACCGCCGCGTGGTGCACGTGCCCGCTCCCGGACGCCGCCGTCCCCTCCAGGCCGAGGGAGAGCATGAACAGCATGGCCACCGCGCACGCGACGTGGTGCCCGGCGTCGTCCGTCGTGGAGCCGGTGCGCAGGGCGAGGGCCGCGAACCAGGCCGCGCTCACCCCGAACGCCGCGATCCAGACCACTGCCGGGACGGGGTCGCCGGCGGGCGAGAACATCGCCGCCATCCCGAACCCCATCACGGCGTGCGCCGCCTCCCCGGCGACCGGCCGGCCGTCCCGGCGCGCGGTGGCGAGCCGGACGAGGTGCAGCAGCCCGAGGCCGAGGGACACACAGGCGAGGAGGGCGTTGAACCAGGCCATGAACGGTCGACTCCCTCGCGCGCGTCAACTCATCGGTCGACGAGAGCCTAGGCAGAACGGAGCAGGGGAATCCATACCGTGCACGGGTACCTACATCGGGTGACGACCGTCCTCCTGATGCAGCCGGGCGGGCTCACGCTCCGCCCGTACGCCCGACGGTCCTGATCGTCGCCATCATCGCCATGTCCTCGTGCTCGAGGTTGTGGCAGTGCAGCACGAACCGGCCCGCGTGATCGGTGAACCGCACCGCGACGTCCACGATCTCCCCCGGCCGCAGGTCCACCGTGTCCTTCCACCCGGCGTCGGACGGCCCGGGGTCGCGGCCGCCGCGCGCGAGCACCTGAACGGGGTCGAGGTACACGTGCACGGGATGGTGGACGTCCGTGCGGAAGCGCCAGGTCTCCGTCTCCCCCAGGGGCACGTCCGCGAGCGAGGTGTCCGGGTCGAAGGAGCGGTCGTTGATCGTCCAGCCCGCGTGGTCGCCGACGGCGCCGCGCCGGAACACGAACTCGCGGCGCACGGGGCCGGGGACCAGGGGCTCGATCTCGGACAGCACGGCCGGGACGGTGCTGTCGTCGTGCGCGGCGCGGACGACCCGGAAGCGCAGCACGTCCCGCGTCGAGCCGGTGCCCAGCAGGTTGACGACGGTGATCTCGGTGCCGACGGGGACCCGTCCGAGGTCGACGACGACGTCGCACCGCTCCCCCGGCGCGAGGTCGACGGTCGGGCGCTCGAGCGGCGCGGCGAGCAGGCCGCCGTCCGAGCCGATCTGCGTGACGGGCAGGTCGGGGCCGTTCGGGCCCCGGAAGGCGAGGGAGAAGCGCCGGGCGTTCGCCCCGTTGAGGATCCGCAGCCGGTGCCGCGCGGCGTCGACCTCGGCGACCGGCCACGGAGCCCCGTTGACCAGCACGACGTCGCCCAGCACGCCCTCCCTCCACTCGTCCTCCACGCCGGGAACGCGGCGGAGGCTGCGGTCCAGCGAGGGGTAGGCGAACTGCCCGTCGGCGTCGAAGGACCGGTCGCAGAGGACGAGGGGGATCTCGCGGTCCCCGCGGGGCAGCGGCAGGGTGTCCTCCACGGCGTCGCGCACCAGGTGCAGCCCCAGCAGCCCGCGGTAGACGGCCGGGCCGGTGAAGTCCATGCGGTGGTCGTGGTACCAGAGCGTGGCCGCGCGCTGGGTCGTCGGATAGTGGTGGTCGCGGGTGCCCACGGCCAGGTCTCCGGGCATGCCGTGGTGCGGCGGCGTGCTGGTGGCGGGCAGCAGCAGGTCGAGCGGCCAGCCGTCCGAGTCGGCCGGGGTGTGCCCGCCGTGCAGGTGCGTGACCGTCGGGACCGGCAGCGCGTTGCGGTGCCGGACGACCACGGGCCGGCCGGTGCGGGTCTCCAGCGTCGGGCCGGGGAAGGTGCCGTCGTAGCCCCAGATCGTGGTGGTGACGCCGGGCAGGATCTCGACGTCGGCAGCCCGCTGGGTGATCTCGTAGAGGTCGGCGACGGTGCCGTCCGACCGGGTGATCACGCCGGTCGCGTGGGCCGTCGCCGGACGTGGCAGGGGCACGCGGTAGGGCGTGGGCAGGGGCCGGGCGCTGCGGAGCGTCTCGCCGGTCTGGCCGGGCGGGGTGTCGACGCCCAGGACGCCGCAGCCGGGGAGCGCCGTGGCGCCGGCGGCCGCGGCGAGCGCGCCGAGGAAGCCGCGGCGGGTCAGGTGGGGAGTGGACGGTCGTCTCATCGCCGCCCGCCGGGGTTGGTGGTGGGCGCGGTGGCGCCGGGCGCGGTCGGGGCGGGCGCGGTCGGGCCGGGCGCGGTCGGGCCGGGCGCGGTGGGGGCGGACGCGGGTGGGGCGGGCGCGGTCATCGTCGGCCTCGGCGGGCTGCGGGCGTCCACACCCACGCCGTGAGCAGGATCGACACCGTCACGACCAGCACCCCGAGCGGCACGTGCAGCTCGAGCCGGCGGGCGTACCCGAGCCCGACCTGCAGGCCCTCGGCGAAGAACAGCACCACGGACGCAGGCAGCACCCACCACCGGCCGCGGCCGACCAGGACGTAGGCCGCGGCCCCGGCGATCAGCACCAGCCCGACCGCGGCCAGCGCCGACCCGACGGTCCCGTGCACCGCGATCGCGTCGACGTCGCCGGACAGGTACAGCCCGGCCAGCAGCGGCTGCCCCAGCACCGCGAGCACGTGCACGGTCAGCAGCACCCGCAGGGTCCACAGTGTCGCGCGCGGCCGGGCGTCGGGCAGGCGCACGGGACCCGGCGCCTGTGCCTGGTCGGAGAGTGTGGTGTCCACGTCTCGGACGCTAGGAACCCGCCGCGCCCACCGGATCCGGGACGAACCCCGACCCCTCCCTGAGGGCAACGGATCAGGGGCTCGGGGACACCGGAACGGGCGGCTTGGGCGGGGCCGCTGGACCGTCGTTCGTTGCGCGTCCAGCGCTCGGGCCGCACCCCCGGCCGGCCGCGCACATCCAGCTGCCCTCACACACCGACCGGCCCTCGCACACCCGACCGGCCCTCGCACACCCGGCCGGCCCTCGCACACCCGGCCGGCCCTCGCACGCCCGGCCGGCCCTCGCACACCCGGCCGGCCCTCGCACACCCGGCCGGCCCTCGCACACCCGGCCGGCCCTCGCACACCTGGCCGAGAGGCGCTCAAAACCCGCGAGGTCGGCCGCACACCCGGTCGACGGCCCGCGGGACGCGCGAAGGGGTGTGCGAGCCCGACCCGCCCCCGCACACCCGACCGGACCTCGCACACCCAGCCGGACCTCGCACACCCAGCCGAGAGGCGCTTCACACCCGCGAGGACGGCCGCACACCTGGTCGACGGCCCGCGGGACGCGCGAAGGGGTGTGCGAGCTGAGCGAGAGCCGGCGATCGGCCGCGGCGAGCCTCCGAGGATCTGGCATCCGGTGGTCGACAGCTGCTCCGCTCGCTGCTCGCACACCTGATCGCGCGCACTACACCCTGTCGACGGGGTGTGCGACGCACCTCCCGGTTGTGGGACCGTGCGCGAGCGGGTGTGCGAGCAGCATGGGCCGGCGGTCGGCCACGGCGAGGAGTTCCCGGCGCCGGCGCGCGGCCCCACCGGATGCTCCCCGGCCCGCACCCGCTGGAGCGCGCTACACCCTGTCGACGGGGTGTGCGACGCACCTCCCGGTTGTGGGACCGTGCCCCGCCGGGTGTGCCAGGCCCGCCCGGGTGTGCCGGGCTGCGCCGGGTGTGCCGAGCCCCGCCTGATGTGCGAGCCCCGCCTGATGCCGGCCCCGCCTGATGCCGGCCCCGCCTGATGCCGGGCCCACCGGGGGTGCCGCACCAGCGGGCGGGCGATGTCCCGGCGGGTCCAGCGCTGGTGGAGGCGGCTACTCCCCGACCTCCACCTCGTCCCCCGTCTTCACCGTCCCGCCGACCACGACCTCGGCGTACACCCCCGCGCACGGGAGCAGGCCGAAGCCGGGGACCTCGACCCGGTGGGCGAGGAGGGGTCGGACGGCGTCGGGGGCGCGACCCAGCGAGCCGTGTTCCAGCGTGGGCACCGAGCAGCGCGGCGTGGGCAGCGTGGCCCGGAGCCGCACCGTGCCCAGCGTGATCTCCCGGCCGGGCCAGTCGTACTCGGCGAAGGGCGGATAGCCCTCCGGGGTCTGGATGACGACGTTGGGCCGGTACCGGATCGCCTCCGCCGCGCCGACCCCGATCGCGTCGAGCGTGGCGGTGGTGATCAGGTGCACCGGGGAGTGGTCGACGAAGGCGCCGCCCGGGGTGCCCTGGGCGATCTCGAGGATCGCGTAGTCCACGTCGGCCTCGACGCCCTCGGCGAGCACGTCGACCGGGTCCGGGCGCTCGACCTCCGCCCCCGCCGGGCGCTCGTCGGCCATCCGGACCCGCCGCCCGAGCAGCGTGGACAGCTCCTCGTCGGCCGCCCGGGCGTCGACCGAGCGCCCGTCCGGCAAGGTGACCTGCACGCCCTCCGACGACGTGGCGGAGCGGCACTTCAGCAGCTGCCGCCAGCGCCGCGGGTGCTTGGCCGTGGCCACCCGGCCGGTCTCCTCGTCGAGCAGCGCGTACCGCCGGTCCCCGGCGACGCCGAGCGGGCCGACCGCGATCTCCGCGACCGGCTCCCCCAGCATCGACTTGACCGGGTACCGGTACAGCGCGGCGACGCTCCCTGCCGTCATTCCCTACAGCCTCCCTACAGCCCCTGCTGCGCGAGCCAGTTCTTGGCGACCGTGCCGACGTCGGGCTTGTCCGCGCCCGCCAGGGTGCGGTTGAGCTCGACGAGGCCTTCGGTCGTCAGTTTGCCCTGGACCGCGTTGAGCGCCTGCTTGACGGTGTCGGTCGCCTTGGTCGAGTTGATCAACGGCACGACGTTCTGCGCGGCGAAGTTGTTGTCCGGGTCGCCGAGCACCACGAACCCGTTGTCCTCGATCGTGGGGTCGGTGGTGAACAGGTCCGCGGCCTGGACCGTGCCGTCCTTGAGCGCCGCCACGGTGAGCGGGCCGCCGGTGTCCAGCGCCTTGAACTCCTTGAACTTCAGCCCGTAGGTCTTCTCCAGGCCGGGGATGCCGTCGGGCCGGGTCTGGAACTCCGACGGCCCGCCGAACGCCGCCTGCCCGGCGAGCGGGGCGAGGTCGCCGATGTTCTTCAGGTTGTTCTGCTGCGCGTACTGCCCGGTGACGACGACCGCGTCCTTGTTCTCCGCTGCGGCCTTGTCCAGCACCGTGAGCGGCGCGGGGACGGCCTTCTGCAGCGCGGCGTAGACGGCGTCGGACTCGGTCTCCGTGGCGTTCTTGTTGATGTACTGCAGCAGCACGCCGGTGTAGTCCGGGATGAGGTCGATCGAGCCGTCCGTCAGCGCCGGGAAGTAGACCTCGCGGCTGCCGATGTTGAAGTTGCGCTCGACCTTCACGCCCTTGGCCTCGAGGCTCTGGGCGTAGATCTCCGCGAGCAGCTGGTTCTCGGGGAAGTCCGCGGAGCCGATGCGGACGGTGTCCGCCGCGGCCGGGGCCTGGCTGTTGCCGGAGGCCAGCGGGTCGTTCGAGCCTGCGCCGCCACCGCAGGCGGCGAGCCCGAGGACCAGGGCCGCGCCGGCGGCGACGAGGGTGAGGGGACGGGCGAGTTTCACGGTTCGGCTCCTGCGGGCTCTCGGACGGGAACGGGATCGGGGTTCGCGGGTGCGGGGGCGGGACGCCCGACGGTGACGGTGGGCGAGCGGCGGCCGCCGCCGCGCAGCCCGGGTGAGACGACCGCCCGCTGCAGCAGCGCGAGCAGTCCCTCGACGACGAGCGCGAGCACGGCCACGAGTACCGCGCCGGCGGCCATCTGCGCGTACTCCCGGGTGCGCAGCCCGTCGATGAGGTAGCGGCCCAGGCCGCCGTAGCTCACGTACGCCGCGACGGCGGCGGTGGCGATGACCTGCAGCGCCGCGCCGCGGAGGCCGCCGAGGACGAGCGGCAGCGCGTTGGGCAGCTCGACCTTGAACAGCACCTGCGGCTCGCGCATGCCCATGCCGCGCGCCGCGTCGACCGCGCCGGCGTCGACGTTGCGCACGCCGGAGTAGGTGCCGGCGAGCAGCGGCGGGATCGCCAGGACGGCCAGGGCGAGGGTGACCGGGAGCAGCCCGATCCCCATCAGCAGGACGAGCAGGGTGAGCAGCCCGAGCTCGGGCAGCGCACGCAGCCCGTTGGCGGTGCCGACGACGAGGAACCCGCCGCGTCGGCTGTGCCCGACGAGCGCGCCGACGGGCAGGGCGATCACGGCGCCGAGCAGGAGGGCCAGCACGGAGTACCAGAGGTGCTCGACGAGCCGGGCCGGGATGCCCGCGGGCCCGCTCCAGTGCACCGGGTCGGCGAGCCAGGAGAACACGGCGTTCATGCGTTCGCCCCCGCCCTGGCCCAGGGTGTGGTGACCCGCCCGACCAGCACGAGCAGCCCGTCGACGACCAGCGCCAGCAGCAGGATCAGCACGATGCCGGTGAGGATCTCGAGCGGGAAGTTCCGCTGGTAGCCGTCCGTGAACAGCTGCCCGAGACCGCCGACGCCGATGAGCGCGCCGACCGAGACCAGGCTGATGTTCGACACCGCGGCGACCCGCAGCCCCGCGATCAGGACCGGCACGGCGAGCGGCAGCTCCACCGACACGAACCGGCGGCCGGGCCGGTACCCCATCGCCGTGGCCGCGGCGACCACCAGCGACGGGACGGCGCCGAGTGCGTCGGCCACCGAGCGGACGAGCAGGGCGACGGTGTAGATCGTGAGTGCGACCACGACGTTGAGCGGGTCGAGGATCCGGGTGCCGATGATCGCCGGCAGGACGATGAACAGCGCCAGGGACGGGATCGTGTAGAGCACGCTGGCCGCAGGGACGAGCACTCCGCGCAGCGTCCGGTTCCGGTTGGCGGCCCAGCCGATCGGCACGGCGAGCACCAGGCCGATCAGCACCGGGACCAGGGCCAGGACCACGTGCTCGCCCAGGAGCCCGCCCAGCATGCCGAGGTTGCGCGGGATCCAGTCCCAGACCATCAGGCCGCCTCGTCCGCCCGCGAGGCGGCGAGCGCGCGCAGCACGTCGTCGGCGCTCAGCGCGCCGGTGACCCGGCCCTCGCCGTCGACCGCGACCCCGCGGCCCGACGGCGAGGAGAGCGCGGCGTCGAGCGCGCTGCGCAGCGAGCCGGACCCGACCTCGTAGAGGGAGCCGCCCGGGACGACGGCGGCCTCCTCGACCGGGCCCTCGCCGTGCACCCAGCCGAGCGGGCGGTCCTCGGGATCGACGACGAGCGTCCAGCCCCCGGGCGCCGGCTCGCCGACGCGCACGGCGGGCAGCTCGGTGAGCGGCAGCTCGTCGGACAGGAAGCCCAGCTTGCGGTAGCCGCGGTCGCGGCCGACGAACCCGTCGACGAAGCCGTCCGCCGGGCGGTCGAGCAGCACGCCGGGCTCGTCGTACTGCGCGAGGATCCCGCCGGTGCGGAACACCGCGACCTTGTCGCCGAGCTTCACGGCCTCGTCGATGTCGTGGGTGACGAACACGATCGTCTTGCCCAGCTCGCCCTGCAGCCGCAGCAGCTCCTCCTGCAGGCTCTCCCGGACCACCGGGTCGACGGCGCTGAACGGCTCGTCCATCAGCAGCACCGGCGGGTCGGCGGCGAGCGCGCGGGCCACGCCGACGCGCTGCTGCTGGCCGCCGGACAGCTGGGCCGGGTACCGGTCCGCCATCTCGGGCACCAGCCCGACGACCTCCATCAGCTCGTCCGCCCGGGCGCGCGCCCGGCGCTTGGGCCAGCCCAGCAGCAGCGGGACGGTGGCGATGTTGTCCCGGATCGTCTTGTGCGGGAACAGCCCCGCCTGCTGGATCACGTAGCCGATCCCGCGCCGGAGCTCGGCCGCGTCCCCGGACATCACGTCCCGCCCGTCGACGGTGACCGTGCCCTCGGTGGGGGCGATCATCCGGTTGATCATCCGGAGCGAGGTGGTCTTGCCGCACCCGGACGGGCCGACGAAGACCGTCACCTTCCCGGCCTCGACGGTCAGGTCCAGCCCGTCGACCGCGACGGTCCCGTCCGGGAACCGCTTCGTCACGCCGCGGAACTCGATCACGCGGGGTTTCCCCTCGTCCCGGCGGCCACCTTCCGGCCGCCATGGTGGTGCGAGGCTATCCGCCGGCACCGACGGGAGCGAGCCGGATGACCAAGTGTGATCCGCTCGCGACCCGTGCGGCCGCTCGCCGGTCAGGCTCCCGTCGACCGGGCGGGGGTCGGCAGCCGGCCGCCCGCGAGCACCCGGTGGAGCTCCTCCGCCGGGAGCGGCCGGGAGAACAGCCAGCCCTGGTAGGCGTCGACGCCGAGGCCACGCAGCACGTGGAACTGCTCGGCCGTCTCGACCCCCTCGGCCACCGTGGTCCGGCCCATCGCGCGGGCCATGTCGACGACGGCGCGGGCGACCGCGAAGTCCGCCGGGTCCGTCCCGACGCCGGTGACGAACGCCCGGTCCACCTTGACCGTCTGGGTGGGCAGCTCCTTGAGCCGGGCCAGCGAGGAGTAGCCGGTGCCGAAGTCGTCCACGGCGAACCGCACCCCGCGGGCGGTCAGCTCGGCCATCACGTCCCGTGCGGCCTGCGGCAGGGCGACGAGGCTGGTCTCCACCAGCTCGAGGATCAGCCGGTCCCACGGCAGGCCGGAGGCCGAGACGATGCGGGTCACCTCGTCGAGGAACCCGGGCTCGCTGGGCAGCAGGCCGGCGAGGTTCACGGCCACCGCCGCCCGGCCCGGCCAGGTCGCGGCCTCGTTCACAGCGGTCCGCAGCACCCACAGGTCCAGCTCGCGCAGCATCCCCGCGCGCTCGGCGACCGGCAGGAACTCCCCGGGCGGGATCGTCCCGTGCTCCGGGTGCGGCCAGCGGACCAGCGCCTCCGCGGACACCACCGCGCCGTCGGGGCCGACGACGGGCTGGTAGTGCAGCGTCAGCCCGTCCTCGGCCAGCGCGGCGCGCAGCTCGCCCTCCCGCTCCAGCTGCCGGTCGGCCGAGCCCACCACGGAGGGCGACGCGGTGGCGATCCCGCCCCGCTCCGTGCGCTTGGCCTCGTGCATCGCGACCTCGGCGTAGCGCAGCAGGTCGGCGGCCTCCACCGCCCCGTCCGGACGGGCGTCGGGGGTCGCGACGCCGACGGTGGCGGTGACCTGCACCGGCCTCCCCTGCACGCTCAGGGTGCCCCCCAACAGCCCGGCCACGGTGCGGGCCAGCGCCTCGGGCCCGCCGACCAGGGCGTGGTCGGCGCACACGACGACGAACTCGTCGCCGGAGAGCCGGGCGGGCGTGCAGCCGACGGGCAGCTCCCGGCGCAGCCGCGAGGCCGTCGCGGCGAGCAGCTCGTCGCCCGCCTCGTGGCCGAGCGCGGAGTTGACGCGCGCGAAGTCGTCGAGGTCGCCGCAGACCACGGCGACCCGGTCGCCCTCGGGCCCGGCGAGCAGCCCGGCGACGAGGTCGAGCGCGCCCGCGCGGTTCGGCAGCCGGGTCAGGGCGTCGACGGCGGTGCTCCCGCCGCGCTGCGCGGGCGGGGCGGTCTCCGTGGCCACCACCAGCCAGAACGGGTCGCCGTCGTCCGTGGTCGACGCGGTGACGGCGAGCGCGACGGTCACCCGGGAGCCGTCGCCGCGAAGCAGCGTGACGGCCGACAGCCGGTACCCGTGGCCGCCGCCGGTGGGGATGCGGCGCAACCAGCCGGGCAGCGCGGCCGGGGCGGCGTCGGGCTGCGGCTCGGCGTCGGCGGTGAGGTCGAGGGCGGTGTGTCCGCGCAGCTCGTCGAGCGGCCGGCCGAGGAGCGCGCAGAAGGCCTCGTTGGCGTCGACGAGCCGGCCCGCGGCGTCGAACAGCCCGACCCCGTCGGGCACGGTCGACAGCAGGTCGGCGAACCGGCGGGCGGAGTGCCGGCCGCCCTCGGCGAGCCGCTGGGCGGTGACGTCGCGGACCATCCCGGCGAGCCGCACGGGCACGCCGTCCGGACCGCGCTCGACGCCCGCGCGGCAGCTGAGCACACGGTCGCCGGGCAGCCGCAGCTCGACGTGGTGGTCGGTCGGTCCCGAACCGGAGCGCAGCGCCCGGCACAGCGCCGCCACCTGCTCGCCCTCCACCGGCCCGTGCGGGCCGTCGGGCACCACGCCGACGTCCCGGTAGAGCTCCTCGAGCGAGGGGCTGCGCCGGAAGGAGGCCGTGGCCAGGTCGAACGTCCAGGTGCCCACGCGGGCCAGGCGCTCCAGCTCGGCGGTCCAGCGCCGGTCGCCGCGGTCCCGCTCGCCCAGCTCCACGAGGACGACGGTGTGCAGGTCACCGGGCAGGTCCCAGCGGACCACGCGCACCCGGACCACGCCGCCGTCGGCGCGCAGCAGCCGGGCGTCGGCGTCGGGTCCGGCGAGCAGCCGCCCCAGCGGCAGGCCCAGCGGGGCGCCCGTGCGGTCGGCCGGGCAGCCGACGAGCCGCAGGAAGGCGTCGGTGACGCGCAGGATCCGGCCGGCGCCGTCGCAGAGCACCGCCGGCGCGGCCGGGAGCGGCACGAGGTCGATGCGGTCGCCGAAGAGCGCCGACGGCGAGAGGCCCGACGGGGACAGGCCCGAGGGCGGGAGGCCCGACGGGGACAGGCCCGACGGTGGGAGCGGCGTGCCGAAGGCCGCGTCCCGCACCGCCGGCGGCACCGGCGGCACCCCCTCGGGATCGGTCCGCTCCGGCTCGAGCGGGAGCGCGTGCGGACCGCTGACCTGCTGCGGCGGGGCGGCGAGCCGGACCGCTCCGGGATCGGCGCGCAGCTCGGGCTCGCCCGGGTCCTCGCGCTCCGGCAGGCCGGTGCGCCCGAGCGAGCCCGACGCCGGGCGACGGGTCTGGCCCGGCACCTGGCCGCCGGACGGCGCCGAGATCGCCCGTGCCAGGCGGTCGGCGAAGCGGGCCTGCTCCGGGCGCGGCGGGAGCTTCTTCGCCCGACGGAGATCGGCACGGCGCACCGGGAACGGGACGTCGCCCGTCCCGGCCCCGCCGGACCCGTTCAGGCCCCCGGCGACACCGGGCTCGTCGTCCCCGCCGGGCAGGTCCTCCTCGACCGGGTCGATCTCGTCGGGGCCGCCCGCCCGGGCAGGCCCGTCCGCCGCGTCGCCGCGCCCCCCGAAGCCGCTCACCGTGCCCCCCAGGTGCTCCGTGTGGTCGCGGGGCCAGTGGGCCCCGTCACGGAGCACAACGAGCGACTGCTCCACTCGATCCGGGCACGCCGCTCGAACGGACTACCTCACCCCGCGTGAGTTACCGCACGTCAACACACGCTCCGTGATCAACTCGACGGAACGGTGGAAGAGCACCAGGTAGGTGGCTTACTCCTGGTCACCCTCCGTGACACCGGCCGCCGGATCCCGGCGCGCGGCCCGGGCGACTGCGGCGGCCACCTCGGGCGCGACCCGCGGGTCGAAGGGGCTGGGGACGATCCGGTCGACCCCGAGGTCGTCGGCGGCCACGGAGAAGATCGCGTCCGCGGCGGCCAGCTTCATCGACTCGGTGATCCGGTGCGCGCCGGCGTCGAGCGCCCCGCGGAACACGCCGGGGAAGGCCAGCACGTTGTTGATCTGGTTCGGGAAGTCGCTGCGTCCGGTGGCGACGACCGCGGCGTAGCGGGCGGCGACGTCCGGGTGCACCTCCGGGTCCGGGTTGGACAGCGCGAACACGAAGGGGTCCGGCGCCATGGTGGCCAGGAGCTGCTCGGGCAGGGTGGCGCTGGAGAGCCCGACGAACACGTCCGCGCCGCGCAGCGCCTCGGCCAGGCCGCCGGTGACCCCGCGCGGGTTGGTCCCGGCGGCGAGGGCGCCCTTCTCCCCGCCGCGGGCGGTGTCGATGACCCCGCGGGAGTCGAGGACGACCACGTCGGACGCCCCGGCGGCGAGCAGGATGCGTGCGCACGCCACCCCCGCGGCGCCGGCGCCGGAGATCACGACCTTGAGGTGGCGCAGGTCCTGCGCGGTGGCGGCGCAGGCGCCCTGCAGCGCGGCGAGCAGCACGATCGCGGTGCCGTGCTGGTCGTCGTGCATGACCGGGCAGTCCAGCGCCTCGACCAGCCGGCGCTCCAGCTCGAAGCAGCGCGGGGCGGCGACGTCCTCGAGGTTGACCGCGCCGAAGCTCGGGCGCAGCCGGACCAGGGTCTCGACGATCTCGTCGACGTCGGTGGTGTCGAGGACCAGCGGGATCGAGTCCAGCCCGCCGAAGGTCTTGAACAGCGCGGACTTGCCCTCCATCACCGGCAGCGACGCGCGCGGGCCGATGTCGCCGAGCCCGAGCACGGCGGTGCCGTCGCTGACCACGGCGACCAGCCGGTCGGTCCAGGTGTAGCGCCGCGCCAGCGCGGGCTCGGCGGCGATCGCGCGGCTGACCTCGGCCACGCCCGGGGTGTAGGCGATGGCCAGGTCGCGGGCGTCGCGCAGCGGTGCGGACAGCCCGGTGGCCAGCTTGCCGCCCTCGTGCGAGGCGAAGATCTCCTCGCGGGTGGGGGTGGGGGTCGTGGGCAGCTCGGTGGACAGGCTGCGCTCGGGGGAGACGGTCATGGAGGAACTCCGGTACGGGTGCGGTGGCGGACGCGCGCGGGCGTCCCTACTCGCCGTGCACCGGGGGCAGGTCTCGCCGGGTCGGTGCCGGACGGCCCCCTCGTCGCGACCCCGCGGGATGCGGCGGGGCGGGGCGAGGGATCGGCTGTCGGGTACTGGGTGACGACCGTACCTCAGAGCCGCCGGGGGCGGGGCCACAACCGCCGCGTGACGACGGCCACGACCTCGGCCGGGCCGAGCGTGCGGGAGTCCGTGGACCCGAAGGGGTTGTCGCCCTCCACCCACCACAGCGCGCCCTCCGGCCGCACGGCCCGCTTCACCGAGAGCAGCTCGGGGCGCGCGGGCCAGCGCACCAGCACCACGTCACCCGGCCGGGCGGGCCGGCCGAACCGGGCGAGCACGACGTCGTCGTCGGACAGGGTCGTGGACATGGAGGGACCGCGGACGGTCACCGCGCGCCACCCGCGGCGCGGTCCTGTGACCCGCGTCCGGAACACCGTTCCACCCCACCTTCCGGCCTGCTGCCGCCCCGTCCCCGGGAGTAGGGTCGGGCACGCCAGAACGATCACCACCAGGGAGGACCCATGCGGCTGTCCCGCATTCTCCGCCCGCGGCTGGAGGCCACCGCGCACTGCGACCTCCCCTGCGGCGTGTACGACCCGGCCCAGGCGCGCATCGAGGCCGAGTCCGTCAAGGCCATCCAGGAGAAGTACCAGGGCAACGAGGACCCGGTGTTCCGGGAGCGGGCGCTCCAGATCAAGGAGCAGCGCTCCGACCTCGTCAAGCACCACCTCTGGGTGCTGTGGACGGACTACTTCAAGCCGCCGCACTTCGAGAAGTACCCGGAGCTGCACGAGCTGTTCAACAAGGCCACCAAGAAGGCCGGCGGCGGCCCCGGCGGCACCAAGGCCTCGGTCGACCCGAAGGACGGCCAGGAGCTGCTGGACTACATCGCCCAGATCGACAAGATCTTCTGGGAGACCAAGCAGGCTGCCTGAGCCTCGCGCAGAAGCGGCGCCGACCGGCGGGGTCACTCCTCGTGGGTCGGCGTCGCTCTGCGTTGTCGGGCGTCGACGCGAGCCTGGCGGGCCTCGTCGCCCGGAACTCGATTCATCCACGTCCCCCGGCACGCACGAGGATCCTGCAGGCGTCCCTCGTCGCGGGCGAGCGCCCGACGGCCGCCGGCCGAGCCGGCCTGTCGCGGACGTTCCAGGTCCTGGCGCACCGGTTCTCGGCGCGGGTTGTGCGGCGTGGGCAGGGTGGACGGATCGGAGCTCGGCGCAGGGCGAGGCCTTGCCGGACCGCCTACCGTGGTCGCCGGGGTTCGACAGCGCCGTCGGCCGAGGGGACGCGGATGGAACGCGACGAGGAGTTCTGGACCACGAGCGGCGAGGCCGACGCGGCCACGGACGAGTGGCGCGACATGCTCTCGGTCACGCACCTGCCGTGGACGGTCTCGATCCCGGTGGACGCGGATCCGCCCGGGTTCACCGCCTCGGCGCGGCGCTGGTGGATCGACGACCTCGCGCTGGTCGACTGCGAGTGCGGCCCGTGCTCCGGCACCCGGACCCGCCGCGAGCTGGCCCGGACCGAGGGCGAGTTCGTCGTCGTCCTGATCACCCTGGCCGGGCAGGAGACGGTGGCCCAGAACGACGCCGAGGCCTGCCTGCAGCCCGGCGACGCGGTGGCCTGGGACAGCACCCGGCCCGCCCGGTTCGCCGTGTGGGAGCCGCTGGCCAAGCGCAGCCTGCTCATCCCGCGCGCGGCGCTGGAGGAGGTGTCCGGCCGGGCCCCGATGTCGGGCGGCGTGCGGCTCGACGGCGGCAACCCGGCCACCCGGCTGCTCACGTCGTACCTGGACACCTTGCGCACGTCGTTGCCCGAGCTCGACCAGGGCGCGATCAGCGCGGCCCGCAACGCCACCCTGGAGCTGTTCATCGGGGCGCTGCGCTCCGGGAGCGGCGTGCCGGCGACCTCGATGGCCCAGCCGGCACTGCGGGCGCAGATGGACCGCTACATCGAGCGGCACCTGCTCGACGCGGTGACCGCACAGGACCTCGCCGCCGCGCACGGCGTGTCGGTGCGGACGGTCAACCGGATCTTCAACGCCACCGGACAGACGGTGGGCGAGGTCATCCGCGTACGTCGGCTGGCCCGGGCCCGCGAGGAGCTCACCGAGTCCGACCGCCCGATCTCCGCCATCGCGCACCGCTGGGGCTTCTCGGACACCAGCCACTTCAGCCGGTCGTTCAAGGCCCGGTACGGCGCCTCGCCGAGCGACTACCGGACCGCGGCGCACCTGGACCGTACCGGTGGCGCGCCCGTGCAACGACCTGTCGCAGCAGTTCATCGCGCCGGCCCGGGCCGTCGGGAGACTGGGATCACAGCGGCCCAGGGCTGAGCCGGCGCCCCACGCGGGCGCCTCCCGGGCCGGTTCCACCCGACCCGGAGGAGTCCCGATGGCTCGACGCGACGTGGAGTTCGACGCCGAGGGCGTGACGCTGCGCGGCTGGTTCTACCCCGCGGAGGGGGCCGCCGGCCCCGCCCCGACGATCGTCCTCTCCCACGGCTTCTCGGCCGTGAAGGAGATGTACCTCGACAAGTACGCGGAGCTGTTCTCCGCGAACGGCCTCAACGCGCTGGTGTACGACAACCGCAACTTCGGCGACAGCGACGGCACCCCGCGCCAGGAGATCGACCCGTGGGCGCAGGTCCGCGACTTCCGGCACGCCATCACCTACGCGACGACGCTGTCCGAGACCGACGCCACCCGCATCGGCGTGTGGGGCTCGAGCTACTCGGGCGGGCACGTGCTGGTCGTCGCGGCGATCGACCGCCGGGTCAAGGCCGTCGTCAGCCAGGTCCCGATGGTCAGCGGCTACGACAACGTGCGCGCCCTGGTCCGCTCCGACTTCCTCGGCGGGTTCCGCCAGCAGTTCGACGAGGACCGGCTCGCCCGCTTCCGGGGCGACCCGCCGGCCATGGTGCCGGTCGTGGCCGAGGACCCGCTGGCGCCGTCCGCGCTGCCGACCCCCGACTCCTGGCAGTGGTTCACCGAGACCGGCAAGACCCGGGCCCCGAACTGGTCGAACGAGGTGACGCTGCGCACCGTCGAGATGCTCGCCGAGTACAACCCGGTCGACTACATCTGGCAGATCAGCCCCACGCCGCTGCTGCTGCTCCCGGCGCAGAACGACGTCCTCACCCCCACCCACCTGGCGATCGCCGCCTTCGAGAAGGCCCGCGAGCCCAAGCGCCTCGAGATCCTTCCGGGCGGCCACTTCGACGCCTACGTCGAGGGCTTCGAGGCCTCCAGCAACCCCGCCCTCGCCTGGTTCGTGCAGCACCTCGCCCCCTGATCCCCGAACCACGTCACGAGAGGACCTCCCGGACATGGGCAAGCTGCAGGACAAGGTCGCCGTGGTCACCGGTTCCAGCTCCGGCAACGGGCGGGCCATCGCGCTCGCGCTGGCGGCGGAGGGCGCGTCGGTCGTGTGTTCCGACATCCGCCGCGAGGCGCGCGAGGGCGGCTACGAGGGCGACATCCGCACCCCGACCGACGACGTCATCCGCGCCCGCGGTGGGAAGGCAGAGTACGTCGAGGCCGACGCGGCGGACTACGCCGCGGTCGAGAACCTGGTGAACGCCGCGGTCGGCAGCTTCGGCCGGCTCGACGTCATGGTGAACAACGCCGGCATCTTCACCGGCCTGCACACCATCGTCGACGAGACCGAGGACGAGTACGACCGCACCATGGCGGTCAACGGCAAGAGCGTGTGGTTGGGCTGCAAGTTCGCCATCCGCCAGATGCTCACCCAGGAGCCGGTCGACGGCTCCCGCGGCCGCGTCGTGAACATCGCGTCGATCGGGGGTCTCGTCGGGCTCGCCGCCGAGCCGGCCTACTGCGCCGCCAAGGGCGCGGTGGTGAACCTGACCCGCCAGCTCGCCGTCGACTTCGCCCCGGAACGGATCAACGTCAACGCGATCTGTCCCGGGTTCCTCGCCACCGCGATGGTCCGCCCGTTCCTGGACGACCCGGAGCTGAACGAGGTCCTCCACTCGAAGTCCCCGTGGCCCGAGCTGGGCACCGCCGAGGACGTCGCCAAGGCAGCGGTCTTCCTGTCCTGCGACGACTCCCGCTGGGCCACCGGATCGATGGTCACCATCGACGGCGGCTACACCGCGCCCTGATCCACCCGGAGAGGAACCACGTCATGGCTCGTCTGCAGGACAAGGTCGTCATCGTCACCGGCTCCGCGTCCGGGTTCGGTCGCGGCATCGCCGTGGCCTGCGCCCGGGAGGGTGCGAAGGTCGTGGTCTCCGACGTCCACGAGAAGCCCAACGCCGGAGGGTTCGAGACCGACGGGAACCTCACCACGGTCGAGGCGATCGAGAAGGCCGGCGGCCGGGCGGTCTACGTCGCGGCCGACGTCACGAAGTCGGACCAGGTCGCCAACCTGGTCGCCCGGACCGTCGAGACGTACGGCCGGCTCGACGTGATGGTCAACAACGCCGGGGTCTACCGGAACGGGAAGCGCCTGCACGAGTTCGGCGAGGAGGACCTCGACGTCTGCTTCGACGTCAACGCCAAGGGCACCTTCTTCGGCGCGCAGGAGGCGGTCAAGCAGTTCCTCGCGCAGGGCGACGGCGGCGTGATCATCAACCTCGTCTCCACCGCCGGCCTGCAGGGCCACCCCAACCAGTCGGTCTACAACATCTCCAAGGGGGCACAGGCCAACCTCACCCGATGCCTGGCGATCGAGTACGGCCAGGACAAGATCCGGGTCAACGGCATCTGCCCCACCTACGCGAAGACCTCGCTGACCCGCGAGCTGTTCGACGACAAGGACTTCGACCAGGTCTTCACCGAGTCCATCCCGCTCAAGCGGTGGGGCGAGGTCGACGACATCGCGAACCTCGCGGTGTTCCTGGCCTCCGACGAGTCCAGCTACATCCACGGCGACCTGATCAAGGTCGACGGCGGGGAGACCCTCTGCCGCTACTCCGTCTGAGCCGATCCGCTCCCGGCCGGCCGGTCGGAGCCGCTCCCGTTCCCGGGGCGTCACCGACCGGCCGGCTCCGAGATCGGCGCGCTGCTGTTCGTCTGGCCCTCGTCGTCGTCCCGGTGGCGATGTGCCGGTACGTGTCCCGGGGGTGAGACGCGCCGGGCTCGCTGCTGAACCCGACCGCCCGGGTCAGGAGGCGAGGGCGTTCTCCGGCGGGGCGATGTCGGCCTTGAGCGGGGCGAGGGTCTCGCCGATCGCGCCGATGGTCTCCGCCGGCACGCCGAGCTCGGTCAGCGTGGCCACGAGATGCCCCACGACCAGGTCGAAGTGCGCGGGACGGATGCGGAAGCGGGCGTGCGCCTCCTTCATCGGCCGTCCCTGGTAGAGCTCCGGCCCGCCGATCGCGGCGGCGAGGAAGCTGCGCTGGTGGGTCTTGAGGCGCTTCAGGTCGACGTCGGCGAAGTACCCGACGAGGGCGGGGTCGCCGAGCACGCGCTCGTAGAACCGCTCGACGGCGGCGGCGACGGCGTCCGCGCCGCCGATGGACTCGTAGACGGTGGTTCGGGAGGAAGTCACGAGTGGTGTTCTACGGACCACCCGTTGCGTCCGGATGACGCAACGGGGAGACCGCCGTCACCGACTCCTCACGCCGCGAGGAACCCGCCTGTGAGGCTCAGCGCCCGGCCCGCGCCCGCACGTGGGCGCGCTCGCCCTGCGTCCCGAACAGCGACAACAGCTCCACGGGCCGCTCGTCCGCGCTGCCGAACCAGTGCGGGACGTGGGTGTCGAACTCCGCCGCCTCGCCGGGCTTCAGCACGAGGTCGCGGTCCCCCAGCACCAGACGCAACCGGCCCTCCAGCACGTAGAGCCACTCGTAGCCCTCGTGCGTCCGCAGGTCGGGCTGCTCGTCCCGGCTGGGCGGGCAGACCATCTTGAACGCCTGCAGGCCGCCCGCGCGACGGGTGAGCGGCACGAACGTGCGGCCGAAGCGGTGCACGGGCTTGAGGTGCACCCGCGGATCGCCGGTCTGCGGTGCGCCGACCAGCTCGTCGAGCGGCACGCCGTGAGCGCGCGCGAGCGGGAGCAGCAGCTCCAGGTTGGGCCGCCGCCCCCCGCTCTCCAGCCGGGACAGCGTGCTCTCCGAGATGCCGGTCTCCTCGGACAGCTCGGCCAGGGTCAGCTGCCGGTGCGTGCGCAGGGCGCGCAGCCGGGGACCGACCCCGGCGAGCACCGCCTCCAGCTCGTCGTCCACCCCACCAGCATGCCGGACCGGCACACGGTCGTGCCGGATCGGCAGGAGATTCGTCGTCGGTCGCCGCTCACAGCACGGGCAGGACGATCCGCGAGGGATGGTCGGCGTCGTGCAGGACCTCGACCGCGCCCGGCTTGCCGCGGGTCGCGACGCCGAAGGGCTCGCCGGTGCCGACGTTGCGGGCGAACCGCGGGAAGGCGCCGCCGGCCACCTGCACCCGGAGCCGGTGCCCGGCCCGGAAGCGGTAGGCCGTGGGGAACAGCTCGATCTCGACGGCGAGGACCCCGTCCGCCCCCCTCGTGACGTCCTCGGCGGGCACGGTGCGCGGGTCCAGCCGGCGGATGCCGTCGACGACGTTGCGGGACACGCCGCGCCCGTCGACGTCGCAGACCCGCACGAAGACGTCGGCGTGGTCCAGCTCGGGCCGGACGTGCACGTGCGCGGTGACCGGCCCGACCACGTCGACGTCGGCGGGCAGCGGGTCGCCGGTGAACACGAGGACGTCCGGGCGCGCCTCGACCGGGGCCTGGTCGACCTGCTCGCCCGGGGGCTGCAGGAGCGGCCCGCCGACGCTCGGTGTGGGGTCCGCCGGGTCGTAGACGTAGCTGCTCACGCCCGTCCCCGGCTCCTCCCCCAGCCCGCCCCCGGCCTGCAGGTGCAGCGGCCGGCTGGTCGCGGGCGGCGGCCACTCGTCGAACTCCAGCCACTGGTCGGCGCGCATGAGGAAGAGCCGCACGGGCGCGCCCTCGGGCTCCGGACCGCCGCGCAGGTGGTGCTCCAGCCACGCGACGTCCGTCCGGAGGCTGGTCCGGATCTCCTCGAGGGCCCCGTGCAGCCACGGGCCGACGACGATCCGCGCCGGCACCCCGGCCTCCCGGAGCGCCCGGTAGTCGCGCAGCTGCTCCGCGGCGAACAGGTCCCACCACCCGGTGACCATGCTGACCGGCGGGAGCCGGGTCAGCGAGCCCGGGCCCGTGCGGTCGAACGCGGGCGACTCGCCGTAGGTGGCGTCCCAGTAGCCGTCGCCGGGCTCGGCGTGCTCGACGAAGTCCCGCCAGTAGGGCACGGGCGCGCCGGCGACCTCGACGTCGGCCGCCTGGAGCGGGACGCGGCGCAGCGCCCGGCGCAGCCTCGCCGCCCGGATCGGGTGCGGCAGCAGCGGGAGGCCGCCGCGCTCCTGGGTGCCGATCATGGCGGTCCAGGCGAGCGCGTTGAGCAGCGCGGGCGCGCCGTGGGTGTAGAAGGTGTCGGTCATGCGGGCCGCGGTGATGTGCGGCGACATCGCCGTGAGCGGCGGGTCGGCGTAGGGCGCGACGGCCCACTGCGTGGCGCCGAGGTAGCTGCCCCCGGTCGTCGCGACCCGGCCGTCGCACCAGGGCTGGGCGCGCAGCCAGGCGAGCGTGGCCAGGCCGTCCTCGCGCTCGCGGGTGAAGGGCCGGAAGTGCCCGCCCGAGCCGAAGGTGCCGCGGGTGCTCTGCAGGACGACCTGGAAGCCGCGGCGGGCCAGCGGCGCGGCGAAGACGAGGCCGGTGGAGCGCGGGTCGTACGGGGTGCGGATGAGCACCACCGGGAGGGGTCCGTCGGCGCGGGCGGGCCGGTACCGGGTGCCGACGAGCACGGTGCCGTCCGGCATCGGGACGTCGACCCGCGTGCGGGCGTACGGGACGGGCGGGGAGGTCAGGCCGAGGGCGCGGTCGGCCAGCGACCCGGCCGCGCGCAGCAGGGGGTGCACCTCCCCGAGGTTAGACACGCTCGCCCGGCAAGCCGTTCGGCCCGGTGCGGCGCGGGTGCCCGGGGTCTACCGTGGACCATCTGGTACGTGGCCCGACGGCGGATCGACGGCGAGGACGACGACATGAGCGCTGGACGCCCCGGCAGCGTCACCCTGGTGGTCGTGCTCACCTGGATCTCGGCGGTCCTCGCCGTGCTGGGCGGGCTGCTGCTCGTCGTCGCCGGGAGCGTGACCGCCGGCGCCGCGGGGCTGACGCCGGGCCTGCTCGTCGGGATCGGCGTGGCCTACGTGATCCTCGGCATGGTCACCGGCGCGGTCGCCTCCCGGCTGGGGCGCGGCGGCAACGGCGCCCGGCTGCTGGTGTCGATCCTCGTGGTGCTGCAGATCGCGGGCGGCATCGCCGCGATCAGCACGGTGGGCAGCGGGTCGACGCTCACCCAGGCGCTGGTCAGCATCCTCGTCGGGATCGTGATCCTGCTCCTGCTGTGGAACGCGCGGGCCAACGCCTTCTTCGCCTCCCGCTGAGCGACCCGGCCGCCGCTCACCCGTCGATCCGCGCGGCGAGCGTCGGCACGCCCGGCCCGGTGAGCTCACCGGTCACCCCGCGCCGGCCCGCCATGGCGAGCAGCAGGGCCTCGCCGGGCCCACGGACCTCCGGGCCCTTCCCCGCCGCCCAGTCCAGGTCGTCGGCGACGAGCCGCAGCCCTCGGATGCGCGGGAAGGCCCGGATGGGCGGCGCGAACCGCGCGAAGTCCAGCGCCGGGCGGAGCCGCTCCGCCGGGACGGTCCGGGGCAGGCCCAGCGGCCGGCGCAGGTCCTGCTGGTGGATGATCCAGTCGACCAGCGCCACGCGGCCGCCGAAGCCCGCCGTCAACCCGGCCGGCGTGGTCCGGGCGCGCACCGCGGCGACGAGGTCCTCCGGGTCCAGCTCCGCGAACGGCGCGAGGCACGCGTCGTTGGCGCGCTCGCCCGAGAACCGGGCGCGGGCCAGCGCCCGGAGGAACCCGCCCCGGCCGAGGTCGTCGTAGCTGACGACGTGCGCGGCGACCTCGCGGACCCGCCACCGCTCGCACAGCGTGGGCGCCTCCCACTGCTCCGGGGCGAGGGACTCCAGCAGGTCGGCGAGGTCCTCGCGCTCGGCACGGGCCAGCGGGGTCAGGTCCGTCCGCGCGCGGCTCATGGTCGCCAGTCTGCCCGGCGGCGCAACCCGGGTCACCCGGCCCGCCCGGCGCGCAACCGGGTCGGGGTCGTCCCGAACCACCGCCGTACCGCGCGGGTGAGCCCGGACTGCGCCGCGAGCCCGAGCATGGCGGTGACCTGTGCGAAGGGCAGGTCGGTCGTGGTGATCAGGCGGTGCGCGGCGTCGCGGCGCACCTCGTCGAGCACCCGCTCGAACGTCGTGCCCTCGGCGGCGAGGTGCCGCTGCAGGGTGCGTGGGTGCAGCCGCAGCAGCCGCGCGACGTCGCCGACCTGCGGCGGCGCCGACCCGAGCGAGCGGGCCAGCGTGCCGCGCACCCGTCCGGCGACGGTCTGTCCGGGCTCGGCGAAGTGGCTCTCCAGGTAGTCCAGCGCGAGGGTGCGCAGCAGCCGGTCGCCCCCGGCCACCGGGGCCGCGGTGAGCGCCGCCGGCAGCCGCAGGACGGCGGCGGGCCGCTCGAAGCGGACGTCGGCGCCGAAGAAGTCGGTGTAGCGCGTCACCGGGACGAGTGGCGGATGGGCCAGGTGCGCCGATCTCAGCCCGTACGGCCCGCCGTGCAGGAGCAGGATGATCCGGTGCAGCAGCCCCAGCCCGAGGTCCGCGGCCTGCGGTGGCAGCGGCAGGGGCTCGGCGGTCCCGCCGGAGGCCGCCCCGTAGCGCACCGCGAGCACCCCGCGCACCTCCTCCGGGTCCGGGACCTGCGCGATGGACAGCGCCGGGCTGTGCACGAACAGGAAACGCGACGCGCTGTCCAGGGCCTCGCCGAGGGTCCGCGCGTTCTCGATGGCGACGGCGAGGGGGCCGAGCACCCCGGCGTCCTGCCGCTCGGCGAGCAGCAACCCGAGGTCCGGCCGTTCGAGCTCGGCCGCGGCGGTCTCCAGGAGGAGGCCGGCGCTGCGCACGGCGATGACGGCGTCGTCGCTCGACACGGCGTCGCGCGTCACGCCGAAGCGGGCGAGCAACGCCTCCGGGTCGCCGCCCAGCGCGTCGACCAGCGCGGGGAGCCCGCGCAACGACGCGGCACGCACCACCGGGCCCATGTCGCACGAGGGTAAATCATTGTCGCGCAGGGATAAGCACCGGTCGGACCGCCCGACCACACTGGAACCGGTCGCCAGCATCGAAGGGGAGCTGACATGAACGAGACCGACGTGCTGATCGTCGGCGCCGGCCTCTCCGGCATCGGCGCCGCCTACCGGCTGCAGCAGGAGCGCCCGCACGACTCCTACGCGATCCTCGAGCAGCGCGACGCGATCGGCGGCACCTGGGACCTGTTCCGCTACCCCGGCGTGCGGTCCGACTCGGACATGTTCACGCTGAGCTACCCGTTCCGGCCGTGGCGCGGCGAGAAGTCGATGGCCGACGGCGAGAGCATCCGCAGCTACATCCGCGACACCGCGCGCGAGGCCGGCATCGACCGGCACATCCGCTACGGCACCACCGTGCAGCGCGCCTCCTGGTCGTCGGCCGACGCCCGGTGGACCGTGACCACCTCGCGCGGCACCTGGACCTGCAGGTTCCTCTACCTGTGCGCCGGCTACTACTCCTACGAGAGCGGCTACCAGCCCGACTTCCCCGGCCTCGCGGACTACACCGGCACGTTCGTGCACCCGCAGGCGTGGCCCGAGGACCTGGACCACACCGGCAAGCGGGTGGTCGTGATCGGCAGCGGCGCCACCGCCGTCACCCTGGTCCCGGCCATGGCCGGGCAGGCCGCACACGTCACCATGCTGCAGCGCTCGCCCTCGTACCTGACCGCGCTGCCGCTGAAGGACAAGGTCGCCGACACGCTGCGCCGCCGGCTCCCGGCCGGGCTCGCGCACAGGCTCGTCCGGGCCAAGAACATCGCCGTCACCCAGGCCTTCTACCAGCTGGCCCGGCGCCGGCCGGCGATGGTGAAGAAGGTCCTGCGCGGGATCGCCCTGCGCTTCCTCGACGAGCAGGCCGTCGACGAGCACTTCACGCCGCGCTACGAGCCCTGGGACCAGCGCCTGTGCGTGATCCCGGGCGGCGACTTCTACCAGGCGGTCCGCGACGGCTCCGCGTCCGTGGTGACCGACCACGTCGAGCGGTTCACCGAGAAGGGGATCCTGCTGCGGTCCGGGCAGGAGCTGGAGGCCGACGTCGTGGTCTCAGCGACCGGGCTGCGCATGCTCCCCCTGGGCGGCCTGGACCTGAGCGTCGACGGCGCGCCCGTGACCCTCGGCGACACGTTCTCCTACCGCGGCCTGATGCTGTCCGGCGTGCCGAACCTCGCCTACTGCATCGGCTACACGAACGCCTCCTGGACCCTGCGCGCCGACCTGTCGTCGCGGTACGTCTGCCGGCTGCTGAACCACATGGACAAGCACGGGTACGCGGCGGCCGCCCCGACCGCCCCGGCCTCGGCGGAGCGCCGCCCGCTGCTCGACCTGACCTCGGGCTACGTGCAGCGCGCGATCGACGCCTTCCCGAGCCAGGGCACCAGCGAGCCGTGGCGGGTGCAGCAGAACTACGTGGCCGACGCCCTCAGGATGTCGCGCGCCGACCTCACCCGTGACATGCGCTTCACCCCCGCCACCGCCCGCCGCCTGCAGGAGGCCTCCTGATGCGCACGACGCTCCAGCCCTACCGCTTCGCCGGCAACACCGCCGTCCTCACGGGGGCGGCGAGCGGCATCGGCGAGCAGCTGGCCTACGGCCTCGCCGACCGCGGCAGCGACCTGGTCCTGGTCGACCGGGACGCCGCCGGCCTCGAGGCGGTGGCCGGCAAGATCCGTGGCGCACATCCGGGCGTGACCGTCGAGACGCACGTCGTGGACCTGGCCGACCGGGCCGCGACGACCGCGCTCGCCGAGCGCATCGCCGGTGAGCACCCGCGGATCGGCCTGCTGGTCAACAACGCCGGGGTGGCCCTCGGCGGCCGGTTCCGCCAGCTCACGCTCGACGAGTTCGAGTGGGTCATGGACATCAACTTCCGGGCGCCCGTGATCCTCACCCACCACCTGCTGCCCGCCCTGACCGCGACCCCGGGCGGGCACCTGGTCAACGTCTCCAGCCTCTACGGGCTGATCGGGCCGGCCGGGCAGTCGGCGTACTCGTCGAGCAAGTTCGCGATCCGCGGGTTCTCCGAGGTCCTGCGGCACGAGCTGCTCGAGACCGGCACCGGCGTGACCCAGGTCCATCCGGGCGGGATCCGCACGAACGTGGCGTCGAGTGCCCGGATCGGGTCCGGCGTGGACCCGGCGGAGATCGCGCAGCACCAGGCCGCGTTCGCCAAGCTGCTGAGCTACCCGCCGGAGAAGGCCGCCGCGGAGATCCTCGAGGGCGTGGAGAAGCGGAGGACCCGCGTGCTCATCGCCTCCAGCGCCAAGGTGCCGGACGTCCTGGCCCGCCTCCTGCCCGGCTCCTACGGCCCGGTCCTCGAGAAGCTGACGGCCCTGCTCGCCCGCTGACCGACCCGCACCTTGGAACCATGATGCGAATTCGAACGATCCGAGAGCGCATCATGGCTCCCTGATGCGCGAGAGCCGGGCGCCAAATCGCGTTGCGGAACCATGATGCGTCGCAGTGCGACGGCGACCTCCTCGAGGGCGTCGAGCGAGGTCTGCATGCCGCCCTCCATGCCCGACCGGATGTGGTTCTCCCGGACGGCCACCAGCCCCACCTCGTGCAGCACCTTCGGGTGCTTCGAGACCTGCGGCCGGGCGAGGTCCAGCGCCACGACGAGATCGCCCGCCGACCGCTCGCCCCGGGCGAGCACGTCGAGAACCTGCCTGCGCCGCGGCTCGGCCACCGCGTTGTACACGTCGGTGGTGGTCGCCGCCCCATACTCCTATATGGGAACACGTCAAGCCTCGCCGCCGACGATCCGGTGCGGACGGGGATCAGTCGGCGACGAACGGGTCGTAGTGGATCTGCTCCGGCGCGGCCCCGGCGACCCGCAGCGCCCGTACCGTGGCCGTCAACATGGCCGGCGAGCCGCTGACCACTATCTCGCAGTCGCTCCAGGCCCCGAACCCGGTGACGACGTCCGCGAGCCGGCCCACCAGCGGCCCGGGGTACGGCGGCGCCTCCTCGACGACGGGCACGACGTCCAGCCACGCGTGGCGGTAGGTCATCCGGCGCAGCTCGTCGAGCAGGTAGAGCGCGTCCCACGAGCGCGCCCCGTAGAAGACGACCACCCGCTCGGCCCGCCCGCCCTCGCGCTCGAACTGCTTCAGCAGGGCGCGGATCGGGGTGATGCCGGTGCCGCCGCCGATCATGAGCAGCTCACGGCCCGGCCGGGCGGCCCGGTCCAGCGCCCCCATCGGCGGGCCGAGCCGCCAGCGGTCCCCCGGCCGGGCGGAGGCGACGATCCCGCGGCTCACGCTGCCGTAGCCCAACGCCTTGACGTGGAACTCCAGGACACCCGACCGGTCGGGCGCGTTCGCCGGGGAGAGGTAACGCCACAGCCGCGGGTGCTGCGGGGTCTCGACGCCGACGTACTGCCCCGCCCGGTACGGGACCGGCCCGTCCGCGCCCTCCACCTGCACCCGCAGGACCGCCGTGTCCCGGTCGACCCGCCGGTGGTCGACGACCACGCCGGGCCACCAGGGCGGCCCGGGCTCGGCCTGCGCCGCCTTCTGCATCGTGCCGGCGAGGAAGGCGTACGTGTACTCCCACGCCTCGGCCACCTCGGGCGTCCAGGCCGCGCCCGCGGTCTCGGCGAGCGCCGCGAGGAAGGCCTGCCCGACGACGGTGTAGTGCTCGTCCCGGACGTCGAACTTGCGGTGGTCACGGCCGAGCTGGGCCAGGAACGGGACCAGCGCGCCCGGGTCGTCGAGCCCGTCGATCAGGTGCACCAGGGCGCGCCCGAAGCGGGCGTACTGGGTGCTCATCGACAGCGGGAAAAGCGCGCGCAGCCCCGGGGCGTAGCCGAAGAGCGTGCGGTAGAAGCGCGGGACGAAGTCGTCGACGTCGAGCTCGATCTCCGCGGCACTGCGCCGGGCGCGCTCCAGATGGGGCGCGAGGGGGCCGGGCAGGGCGCGACTCTCGGTCGTCATCGCCGGGACCGGGGAGCCACCACGGGCGGAAGCGTAGTCGCCGCCGCGGAACGGCCGATCCCGGCCTGCCCTGTCCGGCCGCGGACGGCGCTCAGGGTGCGCTCCGAGGCGCAGCTCGTACAACGGCTCCTGCGCGACGACCCGCCATGCTCGCGGACAAGATCACTGAGCGTGGCGCAGGGCGGTCGGAGATCGGCCTTCCCGGTCCACGATTCACGATCAAACCGCCCGGCCACCCCTCCGCTGGTCCACTCCGACCCGAAGATCATCGACCCTGGAGCAGGAGAGTCGAAAATCGACCTCCCCGGTCCACGATTCACGATCAAACCGCCCGGCCACCCCTCCGCTGGTCCACTCCGACCCGAAGATCATCGACCCTGGAGCAGGAGAGTCGAAAATCGACCTCCCCGGTCCACGATTCACGATCAAACCGCCCGACCACGCGTCCTGGCTCACTCCGCCCCGAAGATCATCGAGCCTGGAGCAGGAGAGTCGAAAATCGGCCTTCCCGGTCCAGGACGGACGATCATGGTTTCCGGATCGGCGCCGCGTTCACCCAGCCCGTGCCCGGACGGTGATCACCCTCGACGTCGCCTGGTCGACGCGGGCCGGATCTCGCGCGCCGGGGAGCCGCCCTCCGAGCGGGTTGATCGCCTCATCCGCTGCGGACACCCTCCGCCGGCGGAGGAGGCGCCGGTCAGACCCGGGCGGCGCGCAGGGCCGCGTTGCGCTCCTTGACCGCGCGGTCCTTGTTCACCGGGTTCTGCGCCTGGTCGGGCTCGGTGCAGCCGGCCTCGACGGCGATCCGGTTCATGGTGCCGAACATCCGGACCAGGTGGGCGAGCCGCAGCTCCGCGCCGTCGACGGGCTGCTGGTCGCCGCGCAGCAGGCTCAGCGTGGTGTCCACCCACAACGCCTCGGACTGCATCCCGGCCTCGCGCAGCACCTCCTGCGTCCGGTCGGCGAGCACCCGCGGCGGCAGCCCGAGCCAGCCCTCCAGGGTCCGCGCGTCGAGCGGGAAGAGCCGGTCGCGGTCGCGCAGGTAGAGCAGCTCGAGGGCGTGGCCGTGCGCGTAGGCGCAGTAGAGGCAGCCGTTGTACAGGGAGATGACCATCCCGGCCAGGTGCGTGCGCTGGTGGCCGAGGACCTTCATCGAGACCAGGTAGCGGGGCATGTTCCCGGCGAACCAGCCCAGCGCGCCGAGGGCGCCCATCCGGGCGACGATGTGCGGGATCATCCGGGGCGCGAAGCCCCACATCCGGCGGCAACCCGCCTCGAGAACGCGGACCGTCGCGCGGTCGAGCACGCCTCCGGCCATCGAGTTCTCCTTGCTCACTATCAGTGTTCGGATCATACCCCGGGGTGCCGATGGTCGACAGCGATCGCCGCCAGGTCAGGACCGAAGTCCTGCACGCCGTCCCCCGACAGGGCTAACCTCCGGCGGCGTGGGACGCGTCTTCCTCCTCCGGCACGGCGAGACCGAATGGTCGGCCACGGGGCGGCACACCGGCCGGACCGACATTCCGCTGACCGACCACGGCCGCGAGCTGGCCGCGCAGGCGGGCCGGACGTACGAGGCGCTGCGCCACGGCGACCCGCCGCCGGTCCGGGTGATCGTCAGCCCCCGCAGCCGCGCCCAGGAGACCGCGAAGCTCGCCGGCCTGCAGCCCGACAAGGTCGACGAGCGGCTCGTCGAGTGGGACTACGGCGACTACGAGGGCCTGACGACGCCGCAGATCCGCGAGGAGGTGCCCGGGTGGACCGTGTGGACCCGGCCCTGCCCCGGCGGCGAGACGGCCGACCAGGTGGGCGCGCGGGCCGACAGGGTCCTCGCCGAGGTGCGGGGGCTGCTGCCCGAGGGTGACGTCGTGCTCGTCGGGCACGGCCACTTCAGCCGCGTGCTCGCGGCGCGCTGGATCGGGCTGCCGGCCGAGGGCGGCGTGCACATCGCGATGGAGGCCGCGGCCCTGACGGTCCTCGGCGACGAGCGCGGGGTCCCCCGGCTCGACGCGGTGAACCTGCGGATCCCCTAGCCGGAGGGGCGTCCGGTGGATCACCGTCGAGGGGCTCGGCGATCCGGGCGGCTCCGCCGACCAGGGGGCGCACCCGTGACCCACGCCGCCGCCGTGCTCGGCACCCACCCCGCCGGTCTCGGCGGCTCGACCGCGACGCGCTCGTCGCGTGCATCGAGGCCTGCTCCTCCTGCGCGCAGACCTGCACCGCGGGCGCGGACGCCCGCCTCGGCGAGGAGTCCGTGGCCCACCTCGTGGCGTGCGTCCGGCTCGACGCGGACTGCGCCGACGTCGTCGCGGCCACCCGTCCGGTGCTCTGCCGGCGGACCGTCCCCGACCGCGCGGTCCTCCGCAGCCTGCTGGACGCGTGCGCGAGCTGCGGGGCGGAGTGCGCGTGGCACGCCGAGAGGGGCCTGGAGCACTGCCGGGTGTGCGCCGAGGAGTGCCGGCGCTGCGAGATCGCGTGCCGGGAGCTGCTCGCGTCGCTGTCCCGACGCCGTCGTGTCCCTCGCCGTCAGTGGACCTGCACCTCGTCGCCGACCTGCAGGGTGTTGAAGAAGGCCACGGCGTCGTCGTGGGCGAGGTGCACGCAGCCGTAGGACGAGGTCTGCAGGCTGCCCTCGTGGAAGGCGACCCCGCCGTCGGCGAAGAACACCGAGAACGGCATCGGCGCGTGGTTCGGCATGTCGCTGACGTGGTTCTGGTCCTTCCACTGCACGTGGAACGTGCCGACGGGGGTCGGGTCGGCCGCGTCGCCCGGCATCATCCGGACCGGTCCGCGGGTGACCTTCCCGTCCCCGAGGAGCCAGGCGCGGTGCGTGGCGAGGTCCACGCAGGCGTGCGCGGAGGCGGTGCAGGGGGTGCCGGCGACCGTGGCCGTCGTGCCGGTGTCGCCGCGCGGTGCGGCCTGGGCGGGCGCGGCCTGGGCGGGCGCGGCCACGAGCGAGCCGAGACCGAGGACGGCCGCCGTCACCGACGCGGCCCGCACCCTCCCGGCCGCGGACCGCTTCACGCTGTGTCTACCCACTCGTCACTCCTCGGTGCTCCTACCCCCACACGAATGACGAGCGGGAGCAGGAAAGGTTGCTCCGTTCGCCGGTGCGGAGTGGGCCACTGAGCAGCGGATATCGTGCAGACGTGACGGAGTGGTGGACGAATCGGGTCCGGCGGGTCGAACCGGGCGACGTGGCGGCCGTGGTCGGTCTCGTGCGCGAGCTGGCCGAGTACGAGAAGGCCCTCGAGCAGTGCCTGCTGACCCCGGAGCAGCTGCGGACCGCCCTCTTCGGCGCGGCGCCCGCGCTGTTCGGGCACGTGGCGGAGGTCGACGGCGCGGTCGTCGGCTGTGCGCTGTGGTTCCTCAACTTCTCCACGTGGGAGGGCGTGCACGGGATCTACCTGGAGGACCTCTACGTGCAGCGCGCGCACCGCGGCTCCGGGCTGGGCCGGGAACTGCTCGCCGCGCTGGCCGCGGTCTGCGTGGAGCGGGGCTACGCGCGCCTGGAGTGGTCCGTGCTGGACTGGAACACGCCCTCGATCGGCTTCTACCGGTCGATCGGCGCGGTGTCGATGGACGAGTGGACGACCTTCCGGCTCAGCGGGGAGCCGCTGGCCTCACTCGGAGCGTGAGCGTTCGTCCGCCCCGAGCGACCAGCGCCGGGCGGGTTCGCCGACCAGCAGCAGGAAGGTCCCCACGACCAGCAGGAGGGCCACGACGCCGATCACGAGCCGGCCCTCGGCGAGCTGCGAGTACACGAAGGGCACCAGCAGCAGCTGGGCGACGATCGAGGGCGTGCGGGCCCCGGCCCGGCCGCGCCAGAGCAGGACCGCGAGGAGCAGCAGGGCCGCACCGAGCAGCACGAAGTACGAGGACTCGCCGATGCGGTCGCCCAGGCCGCCCTCGGAGGCCACCCAGAAGACCACGGCCGCGCCCAGGCCCACGAGCCCCTCCAGCGCCACGACGGCGGCCGCCGCGCGCACCTGGACCGGCGGCGCGTTCCGGGCGGGGCGACCCGCCTCTCCGCTCGGCTGCTGACTGGACCCGGACGTCACGACGACGAGGATACGGGCCCCGTTACGCTCGGGTTCGTGCGCGCGCTCCTCGTCGTCAACCCGCGGGCGACGTCGACGACCCCGGCGGGTCGGGACGTGCTGACCCACGCCCTGGCGAGCGAGCTCAAGCTCGACGTGCTCGAGACCGCCTACCGGGGCCACGCGGCCGAGGCGACGGCGGCGGCCTGCGCCGCGGGCGTCGAGCTGATCGTGGCGCTCGGCGGCGACGGCACGGTCAACGAGGTCGTCAACGGCATGCTCGTGGACCGCGAGGCGACCGGTCCCCGCGCGCCCGACGGCAGCGATCCCGACGCCCCCGCGCTGGCCGTGGTGCCCGGCGGCTCGGCGAACGTCTTCGCCCGGGCCCTCGGGCTGCCCCGGGACCCCGTGGAGGCCACCGGGGCCATCCTGGGCGCCCTGGAGCGCCGCAGCAGCCGGCTGGTCGGCCTCGGCCGGGCGGACGATCGGTGGTTCACGTTCAACGCCGGCATGGGGTGGGACGCCGACGTCGTCGCCGCGGTGGAGCGCGCCCGGGCCGCCGGCCGCGAGGCCACCCCCTTCCGGTACGCCGGGACGGCGATCGCCGAGTACCTGCGGCAGCGGCGCAACCCGCCGGCCATGACGGTGGAGGTGCCCGGCGCGGGCGCGCTGGAGGAGATCCGGCTCGCCTTCGTCAGCAACACCGACCCCTGGACCTTCCTCGCCGGCCGGGCGGTGCGGACCAACCCCGGGGCCACGTTCGGTACCGGGCTCGCCCTGTTCGCGCTGCGCCATCTGGGGCTGCCGACGATCGGACGGACCCTGCGGCACGTGCTCTCCCCCGACGCCGACCCGCACGGCCGGAACATCGTGCGGCAGGACGCCGTTCCCTCTGTACGGATCCGCAGCGCGGAGCCGCTGGCCCTCCAGCTGGACGGTGACCACCTGGGGTCGAGGACGGACGTCGAGTTCGTCTCCGTGCCCGGAGCGTTACGCGTCGTCGTGTGAGAGGAGCCCCTCGTCGCAGTTCGGGCGGTGTCCCCATCCGGCCGAGTGACAGATGGTGGCCATTCACCGATGCTCGGCGACCACCGAGCAGCTAGGGGCTCGCACCTGCGCGGACCGTGATCCAAGGTAGGTCCTGCGAGAGCGAGGGACTACGTCGGGGTCACCCGGCATGGTCCGCGGGAACCGGGGTAACCCGGCTCCCGTTGGGCAGGGACACTGTCGATCGCACTTCGTCACGGCGTGCGACACGGATCGATGCAGTAACCGAACGTGTCGGGCTTCGTTGCGAAGTGTGGGTGAGGCTCCTCACCCGGCCGGACCTTGTCCCTTGAAGAGCGACGGCGCTCGTGAAATCATTCACAAGCGCGGAAACACCGTGACAGACAGACGTGCGATCGGCGCGACCCCGATCGCGAAGTACGAGGAGTAGGACGATCATGGATTGGCGTCACCGCGCTATCTGCCGCGACGAGGACCCGGAGCTCTTCTTCCCCGTGGGGACGAGCGGCCCGGCCCTCCTGCAGATCGCCGAGGCGAAGAGCGTCTGCCGCCGGTGCCCGGTGGTCACCGAGTGCCTGGCCTGGGCGCTCGAGAGTGGCCAGGACGCGGGTGTCTGGGGCGGCATGAGCGAGGACGAGCGTCGCGCCCTCAAGCGCCGCAACGCCCGGACCCGCGCGCGCACCGCCTGAGACCGAAGCACGAGAGCAGTACCGGAGCAGTACCGAGCACGGAGCAGTACCCGAGGGCACTCCCCGCCCTCACAGTTCCCCAGAAGACTCGGAAGAGCGGGCCCGAAGCCGGACACCACCGGCGTCGGGCCCGCTCTTCGTGGTTCCGGGGGGTGTCACCGCACCACCCCGCGAACCCGTGACCGTCGAGCACGGCACCGGCGCGACCTCGGCACCGGGATCGGCGATCACGCTGCAAGGCTATCGCGCCGTCATGGGCACCGTGATAAGGGCCTCGGTTCCGCCGCCCTCGCGGGGCCTCAGCGCCAGCTTCGAGTCCAGCTCGGCCAGCAGGGTGCGCACGATCTGCAGGCCCAGCCCGTCCGCCCGGTCGATGTCGAAGCCCTCCGGCATGCCCCGTCCGTCGTCGGCGATGATCAGCTCCAGGGTGTGCGAGGAGCGGTTCGCCTTGACCACGACCTCACCCGCCTGGCCCGGCTCGTAGGCGTGGGCCAGCGCGTTGTGCACCAGCTCGGTGAGCACGAGGACCAGCGGGGTCGCGAGCGCCGAGCCGAGGGTGCCCAGCGAGCCCTCGCGGCGGACCTTCGCCCGCACCTCCGCCGTGGCGCCGTCGCCGATCGCCGGCAGGACGGTGTCCACCAGCTCGTCGAGGTTCACCATCTCGGCCACCGAGTAGGCCAGTGCCTCGTGCACGAGTGCGATGGAGGTCACCCGGCGCACGCTCTCGGCGAGCGCCCGGCGGGCCTCCGGGATCTGGGTGCGGCGGGCCTGCAGCCGCAGCAGCGCCGCGACCGTCTGCAGGTTGTTCTTGACCCGGTGGTGGATCTCCCGGATCGTCGCGTCCTTGCTCAGCAGGGCCTGGTCGCGGCGGCGCAGGTCGGTGATGTCCCGGACCAGCACCAGCGCGCCGGCCGCGTCGCCGCGCGGGCGCAGCGGCAGCGCGCGCACCAGCATCGTGGCGCCCCGGGTGCGGATCTCCATGCGCAGCGACGTGCGGCCGTCGAGGGCGGCCTGGATGCGCGCGGCGACCTCGCTGGCGTCGAACGGGTCCCGGGTCAGGGACTTCGTGAGCGAGGCCAGCGGCACGCCGACGAGGTCCGTGTCGTGGCCCATGCGGTGGTAGGCGGACAGGGCGTTGGGGCTGGCGTAGGCCACCAGGCCGTGCGCGTCCAGGCGGATCAGGCCGTCGCCCGCCCGCGGGCTGGTGTCGGCGCCGGCCGCGGCCGCCGTCGTCGGGAAGGTGCCGTCGGCGATCATCTGGCACAGGTCCGAGGCGCTGCCGAGGTAGGCGATCTCGAGCGGGCTCGGCACCCGCGGCATGGCCAGGTTGGTGTCCCGGGACAGCACCGCGATGACGCGACCGTGGTGCCGCACCGGGATCGTCTCCCGGCGGATCGGGACCTCCAGGTGCCAGCGCGGCTCCTCCTCGCGGCAGATCCGCCCCTCGACGACGGCACGGCGCAGCTGCGGGTTGTCCCGCGGGTTGACCCGGGCACCGACGGCGTCCTCCGAGTGGGCCGTCGGGGCCGTCGTGGGGCGGGCCTGGGCCACGCAGAGGAACTCCTCCGGGCCGCCCGCCATCTCGACGTCGGCGTCCTGCGGCAGCGGGATCCAGAGCAGGAAGTCCGCGAACGACATGTCCGCCAGCAGCTGCCACTCGGCGACGACCCGCTGCAGGTGCTCGACGGCGTCCCCGGGGAGACTCGTGTGCTCGGCCAGCAGTTCGCTCAGGGTCGACACGGACTCATCCAATCACGGTGGGACACTGGTCCCAGGTCTGCGTACTTGTGAAGGAGGGACGAGCATGTCGAAGCGCGCGCGCAAGCGTCGCGACCGCAAGAAGGGCGGCGCGAACCACGGCAAGCGGCCCAACACCTGAGGGCCCGCCCGGAACGTGCGAACGGCCCCTCCGCTCCCACCGGAGCCGAGGGGCCGTTCGTGTGCCGTCAGGCGCGACGTTCGATTCGCGTGGCGCTGATCTCGGTGCGGACCTCGAGGGTCGTGCCGCCGGGCCCGGACTCGATGCTCACCTCGGCCTGCTCCAGCACCGCGGTGCGGATCTGCCGGCGCAGCCGGTCCTTCAGCCCGTCCGGCGCGATCTCGCCGCTGCACTTGCGGGCGAGGAGCTGCTTGAGCTTCTCGTCGATCCCGTACTCCTGCAGACACGGGGCGCACTCGTCGAGGTGCTGCACGAGCTGGCGCTTCCGCTCCTGGTCGCACTCGCCGTCCAGGTACAGCCAGACCTCGGCGAGGACCTCGGAGCAGTCCGTCTCGTGGTGGTTGCCGCAGCTCATGAGCTCGTCACCTCCTGCTCGCCCCGGATGAAGCCGCGCTCCCGAGCGGTGTCGGTGAGCATGTCGCGCAGCTGCCGGCGGCCGCGGTGCAGCCGCGACATCACGGTGCCGATCGGCGTCCCCATGATCTCGGCGATCTCCTTGTAGGCGAACCCCTCGACGTCGGCCAGGTATACCGCCATCCGGAAGTCCTCGGGAAGCCGCTGGAGCGCTTCCTTCACGTCCGAATCGGGGAGATTGTCCAGCGCCTCGACCTCGGCCGAGCGCAGGCCCGTCGAGGAGTGCTCACCGGCCTGGGCGAGCTGCCAGTCCGTGATCTCGTCCGTGGGGGCCTGGACCGGCTGCCGCTGCCGCTTGCGGTAGCCGTTGATGTAGGTGTTCGTCAGGATCCGGTACAGCCACGCCTTGAGGTTCGTGCCCTCGCGGAAGGTCCGGAACGCCGAGTACGCCTTGAGGTAGGTCTCCTGGACCAGGTCCTCGGCGTCGGCCGGGTTGCGGGTCATGCGCAGGGCGGCGCCGTAGAGCTGGTCGAGCATCGGCATCGCGTCCCGCTCGAAGCGGGCCGCGCGCTCGGCCTCGGTCTCCTCCGGGGCCCGGTCGAGCGAGTCGGTCCCGTCCACCCGCCCCGGATCCTGTCCCGGGTCCTGCTCGGTCTCGGCCGCCGTCTCGTCCGGCACCGCGCTCCTCTCCCCCGCGACCGTCTGCACGATCATCCGTGAACCTGCGGGGGTCGAGCGTACGCGCCCGCGACGTGACGGGCGCGGCCGAGCCGGTCGGGCCGCGACCGGGGCGTCCATCAGTGCTGGGGTCACGTACGGTCTCAACACCTCCGGCCGGGCGGCGATTCCCGGCCGGTCCGGCGGAGGAGGGCGGGACGAGTGGCAGGGCGGGGCACCCCGGCGACGGCGCTGCTGAGCAGGAAGAAGATCGGTTTCACCCTGCATGCGTACGAGCACGAGGGCGGCGCTGCGTACGGGCAGGAGGCCGTCGACGCGCTCGGGCTCGAGGCCGGGCGGGTGTTCAAGACGCTCGTCGCGGAGGTCGACGGGAACCTGACCGTCGGGGTGGTGCCGGTCGACGCCACGCTGGACCTCAAGGCTCTCGCCGCCGCCGTCGGCGGGAAGCGGGCGCGGATGGCCGAGGTCGCCGACGCCGAGCGCGCCACGGGCTACGTCGCCGGCGGGATCTCCCCGCTCGGGCAGAAGAAGCGGCTGCCGGTGGTGGTGGACGCCTCCGCCACCGACTGGGGCACCGTCTTCTGCAGCGCCGGGCGGCGCGGGCTCGAGGTGGAGCTGGCGCCCGCCGACCTCATCGCCGCGGTCGACGCCCGCACCGCCCCGATCGCCGCGCGGGGATAGGGCGGGACCCGCCGGTCTGCCGACGCTCCGCCATGACCACCGTGCGAGGTGCCCGGCGGCCACCCACGGCCACGACGGGCCGCACCCGGCGATCATGACCGGGCGCGCGGCGGACCGCGCTCCGACGGCGTGTGCTGCGCGCTACGGCAGGTGGCGGGAGAGCCAGTCCGCGACCGCCTTCTCGACGGCCGGCACGTCCTTCTTCAGCGAGTGGTCGCCCGGCAGCAGCACGACCTCCCGGGTCGCGGTGGGTTCGGGCCGGCCGAAGGGGTCCGACTCGCCCTGCACCACCAGCACCGGCACCGTGACGCCGTCGATCTCCGCCGTCCGGTGCTTCTCCGGCCTCCCCGGCGGGTGCAGGGGGAAGGCCAGGCACACGACCCCGGTCGCTCCGCCCGCCGCCGCGCACCGGCACGCCACCCGGGCGCCCGAACTGCGGCCGCCGAAGAGCACCGGCAGGTCTGCCGCCAGCCCGCCGACCGCGCCCGCGGCGCTCCCGGCACCGGGTCCCCCGGCCGCCCCGCCCTGCGCGCCCTCACCTCGGAGCGCCTCGACCACCGCGTCCCACGCGGCGTCGAGCTGGGTCGCGGGGGCGGGGGCGCGGCGGCCCGCGACCCGGTACGGCTGCTCGACCAGCACCACGTGGAGGCCGACGTCGAGCGCGGCGCGGGTGGCCGCGCGCAGGTCCGGGGCGTCGACCCCGCCCCCGGCCCCGTGCCCCATCAGCAGTGCGCCCCGCGGCGTGCCCGGCGCGCGCCGGACGTGCACGCGGGCCGGGCCGTGCGGCGTGGGGACCTCGGCGAGCTCGGCGGGCCCGAGGTTCGTCAACTCAGCAGGTCCAGCTGGATCGGCTCCTCGACCTGCGAGGGGTCGAGCGGCTCGAGCAGCTCCTTGCCGTTGTTCCGCACGCTGTTGACCTTGTCCGACACGGGCACGATGTCCAGCCTGCCCACCAGGTCGACCGACGGCGGGGCGAGCCAGCGCCGGACCTCGTCCGCCTGCGCGTCCGTGTCCGGGTCCAGCCACGCGTCCCACGCCTCGGGCGGCAGCACCAGCGGCATGCGGTCGTGGACCTGCGTGAGCGGGCCGACGGCCTCGGTGGTCAGCACCGTGCAGGTGACGAGCCCGTCGGGGAACTTCTCGAGGAGCTCGCCCTCCTTGGGCCGCCAGAACTCCCACAGCCCGGCCATCGCGAGCGAGCGCCCGTCCTTGTAGTGCGTGAAGTAGGGCTGCTTGCTCGCCTTGTGGTCCTTGGTGGCGGCCCGGCGCTGCCACTCGTACCAGCCGTCGGCCGGGAGGAGGCAGCGGCGCGCGGCGAGGGCGCGGCGGAACGCGGGCTTCTCCGCGGCCGTCTCGCTGCGCGCGTTGATCATCCGGGCTCCCGCGGACGGGTCCTTGGCCCACGACGGCACCAGGCCCCAGCGCACGAGCCGCAGGCTGCGCTCGGTGGTGTCCGGGTCGGGGTTGCCCTCGGCGTCCCGTGGGTGGCGCTGCACGACCGCGATCACGTCCCGCGTGGGTGCGACGTTGTAGTCCGGCCGCCGCTCCTCGCCGGCCTTCTCCGTCACGGCGTCGACGGCGGTGAACTCCTCCGCCAGGTCCGTCGGCGCCTTCGTCGAGGCGTACCTCCCGCACATGCCCCCATCGTGGCACGCCGCACCGACGGTCCGTCCGGACACGATCTCCCGGCCGGCGCCCCGCCCCGGGCGGCATGGGGAATCATGGGGCCGTGGCCCCGACCAGCGCCTCGTCCGACACCCCGACCAGCCCCTACGCCGCGCCGACGGCGAGCCGTCCCGTGCGCGGGACGGTCTCCGTGCCCGGCTCGAAGTCCGTCACCAACCGCGCGCTGCTGCTGTCCGGGCTCGCGCACGGCCGCTCGGTGGTGCACGGCGTGCCCGCCACCCGGGACTCCGCGCTGATGTGCGGGGCGCTGCGCTCGCTCGGCGTCGGGGTCCGGACCGAGGGCGAGACCGTCACGGTCGACGGCGGCACCCTGACCGGCGGCGGCGCGGTGGACTGCGGGCTGGCCGGCACGGTGATGCGTTTTGTCCCGCCCGCCGCGACCCTGGCCGACGGCGCCGTGGTCTTCGACGGCGACCCGCACGCCCGCGAGCGGCCGATGGGGACCGTGCTCGACGCGCTGCGCACGCTGGGCGCGGTGATCGACGGCGACCGGCTCCCCTTCGTCCTGCACGGTGCGGGCGGCCTGCCGGGCGGCGCGGTGACGATCGACGCCTCGGCGTCGAGCCAGTTCGTGTCCGGCCTGCTGCTCTCGGGCGCCCGGTTCGACAAGGGCGTGACCGTGCACCACGACGGCGAACCGGTGCCGAGCCTGCCGCACATCGAGATGACCGTGGCGATGCTGCGCGAGGCCGGGGTGGCCGTCGACGACGCGGAGGCGAACACCTGGCGGGTCGAGCCCGGTCAGGTCGCGGCGCGGGAGTGGGCCGTCGAGCCCGACCTGTCCAACGCCTCGGTCTTCCTCGCCGCGGCCGCGGTCACCGGCGGGGAGGTGACGGTCGCGGGCTGGCCGGCCGGGTCCACCCAGCCCGGTGCGGAGATCCTCGGGGTGCTGGAGCGGATGGGCGCCACCGTCACCGCGTCCGAGGCGGGCATGACGGTCGCCGGCCCGGACCGGTTGCAGGGCGTGGACGTCGACCTGCACGAGGCCTCCGAGCTCACCCCGACGGTCGCGGCCCTGGCCGCGCTCGCCGAGGGCCCGAGCGTGATCCGCGGCGTCGGGCACATCCGCGGACACGAGACGGACCGGTTGGCCGCCCTGCGCACCGAGCTCACCGCGGTCGGCGCCGCCGTCACCGAGACCGAGGACGGCCTGGAGATCCGGCCCGCCCGCCTCACTGCGGGCGAGCGGCCCTGGGGCGCCTACGCCGACCACCGGATGGCGACCGCCGGGGCGATCCTCGGGCTCGTCGTCCCCGGCGTCCGGATCGACGACGTGACCTGCACCGACAAGACCATCCCGGACTTCCCCGGGCGCTGGGCCGCCCTGGTCTCGTGAGCGGACCCGCGGGCCCGGTCACCGCAGCGGCGCCGCGAGCGACGAGCGCCGGCAGGGCGGGCGCGTGAGCCGGGCCCGCCAGTACGACGAGTCCGACGTCCGCGTCCGCCCGGGCCGCGGCTCCCGCCCGCGCACCAAGCGCCGGCCGGACCACGCCGACGCCGAGGAGGCCATGGTCGTCGCGGTCGACCGGGGCCGCTGGACCTGCGCCCCCGGCGGCGCCGCGGACCGCCCGCCGGTCACGGCCATGCGGGCCCGCGAGCTCGGCCGGACGCCGATCGTCGTCGGGGACCGGGTCGGGCTGGTCGGCGACCTGACCGGCGCCCCGGACACCCTCGCCCGGATCGTGCGCGTCGAGGAGCGGCGCACCCTGCTGCGCCGCACCGCCGACGACACCGACCCCTACGAGCGGGTGGTCGTCGCCAACGCCGACCGGCTCGTCGTCGTGACCTCGCTGGCCGAGCCGGAGCCGCGGACCGGGTTCGTGGACCGTTGTCTGGTGGCGGCCTACGCGGGCGGGCTGGAGCCGGTGCTCTGCCTGACGAAGGCCGACCTCGCCGACCCCGGGCCCTTCGCCGCGCACTACGCCGAGCTGGAGTTCCCGGTCGTCGTGACCCGTCGCGGGGAGTTCCCGACGGCGTTGGCCGAGCTGCTCGAGGCGCGGGTGTCCGCACTCGTCGGGCACTCCGGCGTCGGCAAGTCCACCCTGGTCAACGCCCTCGTGCCGGACGCCGAGCAGCGCACCGGCCGGGTCTCGGGCGTCGGGAAGGGCCGCCACACCACCACCGCGGCGCTGGCCCTCCCGCTGCCGGACGGGCGCGGCTGGGTGGTCGACACCCCCGGCGTGCGCTCCTTCGGGCTGGCCCACGTGACGCCGGACGACGTCATCGCCGCCTTCGACGACCTCGCCGCCGCCGTCGAGGAGTGCCCCCGCGGCTGCGGCCACCTCGGGCCGCCCGCCGACCCGGAGTGCGCGCTCGACGCGCTGGTCGGGGAGGGGGCGCTGCGTCCCGGGCGACTCGCCGCTCTGCGCCGTGTGCTCGTCGCTCTGCGGGCCGCGCCGCCCGGGGCGCTCACGGCGGACCGCTAACCTCGGGGCCTTCCCTGTCGTCGAGGAGGCCGAAGGTGCCGCACGGGAGAGCGCCGGTGGCGGAGCCGGTCCGCAGGCCGCTCGCGCTCGTCCTCGCAGCGATCGCCGTCCTCGCGGTCCTGGTCGGCGTCGTGTCCTGCGCCCGGGGCAACTCCGAGGACGTCGGCGAGGGACACGGCCTGCCCAAGTACTACGCGGCCGCGGACCTGCTCACCGCGGTCACCCGGCGCCAGCAGGCGGACCGCACCGCGCTGCTGCGGCTGTCCGGCCGGGTCGACGCCGCGCAGGGCGTCCCGACCGAACTCGGGGGCGACGGTGTCCTCCGCGTCGAGCAGGGCGGCGGCGTCTCCGCCCAGTTCACGCAGACGCTCAGCGCACCCGGCGCCGACGCGCAGAGCGCGGCGTTCGTGGTGTTGCCCGGCGGGCAGGTGTGGCGCCAGGCCGGCGGCGGCTGGACCCGGGTCGACGAGGCCGCCACCGGCACCGCGGAGAAGACCCTGGCGACCACGGCGGCCAACGTCGTCGCCGGAGCCGATCCCACCGCCCACCTGACCCGCTACCGCGACGCCGCGCTGGTCGCCGACGCGGCGGACGACACGGTCGACGGCGTCCCGGCGGTCCGGTACCTGGTGGTCGTCGACCTGGTGCGCGCGGCGGAGCTGGAGCAGGACGCGGCCACGCGCGAGGCGCTGCAGGAGCAGGCCGCGAGCGGGACCACGCGCATCTCCTCCACCCTGTGGGTCGACGCGGCCAACCGGCCGTTGCGCAGCGAGACCCGCCAGGCCATGCCCGGCATCGGCACCCTCGCGCTGACCTCGGAGTACCGCGACTGGGGCACCCCCGTGGCGATCGCCTCCCCCGGGTCCGCCGCCTGATCCAGAGGCCGCCCGACCGCAGGCCGCCTGATCGGAGGCGTGATCGGATGCGGTTGACTGGGCGCGTGCCCGGCTCCCGCGTCGATCCGCGCAGCATCGGCGGCTTCACGATCACGCGCCTGCTCGGCGAGGGCGGGATGGGCCGGGTCTACCTCGGGCGGCGCGCGGGCGTGCAGGCGGCGGTGAAGGTCGTCCGGTCGGACCTGGCCGGCGATCCGGAGTTCCGGGCCCGCTTCGGCCACGAGATCCAGGCCGCGACCCGCGTGCGCAGCCCGTACACCGCGGCGCTGCTCGGGGCCGACGCCGACGCGGACCCGCCGTGGATGGCCACGGAGTACGTGCCGGCGCCCTCGCTGCGCGAGGCCGTCGGCATCCACGGTCCGATGCCCGTCGAGCAGGTCCGGCTGCTCGGGATCGGACTGGCCGACGCGCTCGCCGCGATCCACGGCGCCGGCGTCGTGCACCGCGACCTCAAGCCGGGCAACGTCCTGCTCGGTGCCGACGGGCCGAAGGTGATCGACTTCGGGATCGCCCGGGCCGCCGACGCGACCGTGCTGACCCGCACCGGCGCCGTCGTCGGCTCGCCCGGGTTCATCGCCCCGGAGCAGATCACGCACGCCCGCTCCGAGCCCGCGGGCGACGTCTTCGCGCTCGGCGGGGTGCTCGCCTACGCGGCCACGGGCCGGGCGCCCTTCGGCACCGGCGACGTCAACGCCCTGCTCTACCGCACGGTCCACGGCGAGCCGGACCTCGCCGGGATCCCGGAGCCGCTGCTCGGGCTGGTCCGCGCCTGCCTGGACCGCGACCCCGCCCGGCGGCCCGAACCCGCCCGGATCCGGGCGGCGCTCTCCTCCGGCCCCGAGGACCGCCCGATCGGCGGCTGGCTCCCCGCGGTGCTCGAGCCCACGCCGCCCCGGCCGGTGGCGCGGGCGCCGCGGTGGAGGACGCCGGCGGCGATCGGGGCGGCCGTGGCGGTGCTCGCCGCGGCCGCGGTGGTCGGGGTGCTCGCACTGCGGGGGCCGGGCGGGGGTGGGCCGGTCGCTCCCTCTTCCGGTCTGCCGACCGCTTCCCCGCCCGCGTCGGCCTCGGTGCCCGGCCCGACCGCTGCGACCGGCTCGCCGACCGCCCCCGCCGACGACGTCCGGGTGTCCGCCGAACCCGCCGGGCTCAGCAGCCCGAGTGGCAACATCGCCTGCTACCTGCAGCCCAACTCGGTGCGCTGCGACATCGCGCAGGCCGAGTGGGACCCGTCGACGATCCCGCAGCGGCCGACGGGGTGTCAGGGCGTGTGGGGCGACTCGCTGCAGATCACGGGCACCGACCGCGCCGACTTCGTGTGCCACTCCGACACCGTCTTCGGCACCGGCCCGATCCTCGACTACGGCCGCTCCCTGCGGGTCGGCGACGTCACCTGCACCAGCCGGCAGACGGGCGTGGAGTGCCGGGTGGGAACCAGCGGCCACGGCCTCAGCTTCTCCCGCACGGCCTACCAGCTCTACTGAGACCCGCATCCGGAACGCTCCGCCCCCGCCGGGACCTCGCACAACCGCCCGGACCCTGGCACATTCCTCGGGGCGTGGCACAACGGTCCGGGCGCCCCGGCACACCCGGAGGCAGCGCGGCACGGGTCGTCGACAGGGTGTGCGGCGCTCTCGCGGGTGTGGGAATCGGACGACCGGCCGCGCGGACCGCGAACCGGGCCGATCGGGGACACCGTGATCTCGGTGCCCTCACTCGGACCGCCCGATCACGCCGTCGGCCCCCACGAGGCGCATCCCGGGGGTCGGCTCCTCGGCGTCCATGACAGCTCGCACACCCACCCGGGCGTGCTACACGCCGTCGACGGGGTGTGTGGCGCTCGCTCGAGGTGTGCGAGCAGGCAGGAGCGGGTGTGGACGGTCCGCAGGGGTGTGCGGCCCTCGAGCCCGTCGACTCGCGCCTCGCATCCGGGTCGTGCCTTCGCGGCGCCCGCAGCGGACCGCAGTCGGCGCGTTCTGGATCCATGACGTGCGCCAGCGCCCGACGTGAGCGCGGTGTGGATCCATGACGCGGAAGCGCCGACCTCAGCGCGTCCTGGCTCCACAACGCGCGCCCGGCCTTCCTCAGCGCGTCGTGGGTTTATAACGAGCGGAACCGCCGGGCCTGAGCGCGTCGTGGATCCATAATGCGGGCATGACCATGGAGGGCGAGGGCAAGCTGCGCATCGGGACGGCCGAACGGGAGGCCGCGGCGGCGGCGTTGAACGCGCATCTCGAGGCCGGCCGACTCGGCGTCGAGGAGTACGCGGACCGCTCCGCGGTGGCGGCGAACGCCGTGACCGCCGACGAGCTGTCCGCGCTGTTCACCGACCTTCCCGAACCGCATCCGGCGCTGCCCGGCACCGCACCGGCCGTCAGGCCGCAGGCCGTGGTCCAGCAGCGGCGCTTCGGGAGCAGCTGGGGCACCCGGATCGCGGCCGCCAGCCCGATCCTCGCGCTGATCCTGTTCTTCGTGCTGAACACCGCGGGCGTGCCGATGGCGTGGCTCGCGTTCCTGCTCATCCCGCTCGTCGGGGCGCTCGGGTTCTCCAAGGAGCGCCAGGACGAGCGGGACGAGCGGCGCGGGCTCCCGGAGGAGCGCCGCGACGAGCTCGACCGCTGAGGGCGGTCAGTCCATCCCCGCCGGCCGGGTCGGCCAGCGCTCCAGGATCTCCGGGTAGTCGGCGCTCACCGTGTTCGGGAACGCGGGTGCCCGCTTCTCCAGGAAGGACTGCACGCCCTCGACCACGTCGGCGCTCTGCCCGAGCCGGTAGATCGCCTGTGAGTCGACGCGGTGCGCCTCCCACGGCGTCTCGGCGCCGAGCATGGCCCACAGCATCTGCTTGCTGAGCGCGACCGACACCGCGGAGGTGTTCTCCGCGATCTCCTGCGCGATCCCGTAGGCGTAGGGCAGCAACTCGTCGGGCGGGAGGACCTTCGAGACCAGGCGGCCGGCGAGGGCCTCCTCGGCGCCGAACACCCGGCCGGTCGCGACCCACTCCATGGCCTGCGAGATGCCGACGATCCGCGGCAGGAACCAGCTCGACGCCGCCTCCGGTACCAGGCCGCGGCGGGCGAACACGAAGCCGAACTTCGCCGTCTCCGAGGCCAGCCGGATGTCCATCGGCAGGGTCATCGTGGCGCCGATGCCCACGGCCGGCCCGTTGATCGCGGCGATGACCGGCTTGCGGCACGCGGCCGTGGTCAGCGACGTGACACCGCCGCCGTCCCGCGGGGCCCCGCCGATGGTGCCGATGTCGCGGCGCTCCGCGGCCCGGGCCGGGTCCTCGGCGTTGAACGTCGAGCCGCCCCGCTGCAGGTCGGCACCGGCGCAGAACCCGCGCCCCCGCCCGGTGACGACGACGGCGCGCACGGCGTCGTCCGCGTCGGCCTCGCCGTAGGCCCGGACCAGCTCCCGCATCATCGTGGTGGTGAACGCGTTGAGCCGGTCCGGCCGGTCGAGCGTGATCGTGGCGACGCCGTCCGAGACCTCGTACGCGATCTCGGTGTAGGCCTGGGCGGTGGCCGGCTCCTGGGTGCTGGTCACTTGACCGCCCACTCCCCCGTGAACACCGGGTCCCGCTTGGCCATGAAGGCCTCGAAGGCGGCCGGCGCGTCCGTGCCCGCGAAGTTGATCGTCTGGGCGCGGGCCTCGCTCTCCAGCGCCTCGCGCAGCGTCTTGTCGGTGTTCTCGTTGAGCATCCGCTTGGACTGCGCGAGGGCCATCGGCGCCCCGGCGGCCAGCGTCTTGGCCAGGTCGGCCGTGAACGCGTCGATCGTCCCGGGCTCGACGACGTAGGTCACCAGCCCGAGCCGCTCGGCCTCCTCGGCGCCGATGATCTCGGCGAGCAGCGCGAGCCGCTTGGCCTGCTGCAGCCCCACGATCTTGGGGAGCAGCCAGGAGCCGCCGAAGTCCAGCGACAGTCCACGCTTGGCGAAGATCTGGGAGAAGCGGGCGTCGCGCTCGGCCACCACCAGGTCGCAGCCCAGCGCCAGGTTCCAGCCGGCTCCGACGGCCACGCCGCTGACCTTCGCCACGGTCGGCATCGGCAGGCTGTGCAGGGCCATCGCGATCTCGTTGATGCGGTGCATCCGGCTCAGGGGGTGACCCCCGGCGGGGCCGCCGGACAGGTCCGCGCCGGCGCAGAAGTCACCGCCGGCGCCGGTCAGCACCAGCACCCGCACGGACGGGTCCTGCGCCGCGTCGGCGAAGGCCCTCTGCAGCCCGTCCCAGGACCCCGCGTTCAGGGCGTTCTTCCGCCGCGGCCGGTTCAGGGTCACCGTGCGGATCCCGTCCGCCGTCTCGACGAGTACGGGGTTCTCGGTCGTGCTCTCGGTCATGTGCCGCCCTTCCTCAGACGCCGAGCCGGTCGGCGAGCCGCGCCCGGTCGCGCCCGGGCGCCCCGAACAGCAGTTCCGTGCTCTTGGCGCGCTTGTAGTAGAGGTGCGCGTCGTGCTCCCAGGTGTAGCCGATGCCGCCGTGGTACTGCACGCACGCCTCGGCGGCCTTGAAGTAGGCCGGCCCGAAGAACGTGGCGACGAGCGCGGCCGCGACCGGCACCTCGTCCGGGGCCTCGTCGGCGGCCCACGCCGCGTAGCGCAGCGCCGACAGGCCCAGCTCCCAGTCCGAGTGGACGTCGGCCAGCCCGTGCTTCACGGCCTGGTAGGAGCCGATCGCCCGGCCGAACTGCACCCGCACCTTGGCGTAGTCGGTGGCCATCTCCAGCACCCGCTGCAGGCCGCCGAGCTGCTCCGCGGCGAGCGCGATCGTGGCGAGGTCGGCGACCCGCTCGAGCGCACCCGCCGGATCGGCCGCCTCGAGCCTCCGCGCGGGGGCGCCGCGCAGCACGATCCGGGCGAGCCGCCGGGTCGGGTCGAGGGTGTTCAGGGTGGCCCGCTCGACGTCCGCGGCCTCGACCCGGAACCACGCGGGCCCCTCGGGCGTGGTCGCGACGACCAGGAACACGTCGGCCAGGTCGCCGGCGACCACCGGCGTCTTGGTCCCGTCGAGGGTCCAGCCGTCCCCGGCCGCGGTCGCGGTGGTGGTGCCCGGACCCCACGGCGAGCCGGGCTCGGCGACGGCGACGGTCGCGATCAGCTCGCCGGAGACCATTCGCGGCAGCAGCGCGCGGCGGGCCTCCTCGTCGTCGAGGGCGAGCAGCGCGTCGGTGGCGAGGACCGCCGAGGCGAGGAATGGCGTGGGCACGACGGCCCGGCCGAGCTCCTCCTGCACGACCGCCCGCTCGACGTGCCCGGCGCCGGCGCCGCCGTACTCCTCGGGCACGACCAGCCCCAGCACGTCGAGGTCGCGGCCGAGCCGGGTCCACAGGTCCCGGTCGACCCCGCTCTCCGACTCCATCGCCGCACGCACCTGCGCCGACGCGGCCCGGTCGGTGAGAAGGTCGCGCACCGCCGCGCGCAGGGCCTGCTGCTCCTCGGTGAGCACCAGCTTCATTTCTGCGTCCCCACCTTCAGCTCGCGGAACGGCACGCCCCTGTCCACGGACGGCTCCTTCGGCAGGCCGAGCACGCGCTCGCCGATGATCCCGCGCTGGATCTCGTTGGTGCCGCCGGCGATGCTCGACGACGGCGTGGAGTTGATGCCCAGCGCCAGCTCGGCGCCGCGGGTGTCCTCCGGGTCCCAGGCCACGACCTCCGGCCCGGCGATCTCGCCGACGGTCTGCACGGCCAGCCGCGCCAGCATGGAGCCGGCCAGCTTCGCGACCGAGCCGCGCGACCCGGGCGCGATGCCGAGGGCGGTCTCCTGGCGCATCCGGACGTTGAACAGCTCGAGCACGCGCTCGCGCGCGTACAGCTCGGCCAGCCGCTCCCGGGTGGCCGGCTCGTCCGCCACGCCGAGCCGGCGCGCCAGCGCGACGACCGAGGTGAAGTCCAGCGGGTTGGTCTTGGCCCGGCGCCGCGACCCGATGGAGACGCGCTCGTGGCCGAGCATCGTGACCGCGGCGTGCCAGCCGCCGTTGACCTCGCCGATCACGGCGTCGGCCGGGATGCGGACCGAGTCGAAGTAGATCTCGTTGAACGGGGCCCGGCCGGACATGTCCTTGAGCGGGCGGACCGTGACCCCCGGCGCGTGCATGTCCAGCACGAACATCGTGAGCCCGGAGTGCTTGGGCCGGTCGGGGTCGGTGCGGGCGAGCAGGGCACCGAAGTCCGCCCACTGCGCGTTGGTGGTCCACACCTTCTGCCCGTCGACGACCCAGGAGTCGCCGTCGAGGACCGCGCGGGTCTGCAGGCTCGCCACGTCCGACCCCGCGCCCGGCTCGGAGAACAGCTGGCACCAGATGTCCTCGCCGCGCAGCAGCCGCGGCAGGTAGCGGGTCCGCTGCTCCGGCGTGCCCAGGTCGTTGACGGTCGGCCCGCACATGCCCATGCCGATCGTGAACGGGTAGGTGGGCAGCTCGTACTCGGCCTCCTCCTCGGAGAAGACCTGCTGATAGGCGGTGGGCAGGCCCTGCCCGCCCACGTCCTTCGGCCAGGTGATCCCGGCGTATCCCGCGTCGAACAGCGCGGCCTGGAAGGCCTTCGCCGCCTCGATGTCGGTCACCGGCGACGGGGCCGGCGCGTGTTCGCGCAGCCAGGCGCGCGCCTGCTCGCGGAACGCGTCGAGATCGGGGGGACTCCCCGTCGCGATGGTGGGCGCCGCAGTCATCCACTACCTCCCGGCGTCGCTGACGGACCTTTGAACGATCACTCGTTAAGTTAACACCGCCGAGGAGCCGCCAGAAGGGGCATCCGGGCCCTATCCTCTCCGGTGTGAGCACCGCAATCGACCGATCGCCCGAGGGCGGACCGATCCCCCGCGGCGGCGGTCGCGAGGCGATCGCCGCGGCCGCGCGGGAGGTCTTCGAGCAGCGCGGCTACCACGGCGCGTCCATCCGGGACATCGCCAAGCGCGCCGGGCTGTCCCTCTCGGCGCTCTACTACTGGCACCCGAGCAAGCAGGACCTGCTCGCGGCGCTGATCGAGGAGAACACCCTCGACTACTTCCGCCGCTGCGACGAGGCGCTCGCCTCCGCCGGGGAGGATCCGGCGGACCGGCTGCGCGCCCTGGTCAAGGCCACGGTGGAGTACCGCGTGCAGCGGCAGACGGAGAGCAACATCTCCTCCCGCGAGTGGCGCAACCTCGAGCCCTCCCACGAGGAGCGGCTCGCCGGGCTGCGCACCAAGGCCAGCACGATCTGGTCGGACATCGTCGACGCCGGCGTGGAGCAGGGGATCTTCCGCTGCGAGCACCCCGCCGACGCGCGCCGCTCCGCCCAGGCCGCCTGCAACGCCATCGCGCAGTGGTTCGACCCCTCCGGCCCGGTGACGATGGAGGAGCTCGTGGACCACTACACCCGGATCGTCATGCGGATCGTCGACCTGCGTCCCTGACCGGGCGCCGCGGCCGCCGGTCCGCCGTCGAGCACGTCACAGCGCCGGGGACTGCCGCGGACCCGGCAACTGAATGTACGATCGTTCAGTTCGCCGAATCCGCAGCGTAGGGGAGTCCTCCGGTGGCTGAAGCCTTCATCGTCGGTGCCGTCCGCACACCCGTCGGGACGCGCAAGGGAGCACTGGCCGGGGTGCACCCGGCCGACCTCGGCGCGCACGTGCTGCGCGAGCTCGTGGAGCGGACCGGGGTGGACCCGGCCGCGGTCGAGGACGTGATCATGGGCTGCGTCAGCCAGCTCGGCGCGCAGGCGGGCGACATCGCGCGCAGCGCCTGGCTGTCCGCCGGGCTGCCGCAGAGCGTGCCCGGCGTGACGATCGACCGGCAGTGCGGCTCGTCGCAGCAGGCCCTGCACTTCGCCGCCCAGGGCGTGATGTCCGGGACCCAGGACCTGGTCGTCGCCGCCGGCGTCGAGCAGATGGCCATGGTCCCGATGACGGCCAACGGGATCGTCAACTCCGAGCTGGGCACCTCCACCAAGGGCCAGGGCTGGACCGACCGCTACGGCGACCAGGAGATCTCGCAGTTCCGCGGCGCCCAGCTGATCACCGAGAAGTGGGGCTTCACCCGCGAGGACCTCGAGAAGTTCTCGCTGGAGAGCCACCGCCGCGCGATCACCGCGATCGACGAGGGCCGCTTCCGCGACCAGATCGCCCCGCTCGCCGGGCTGGACACGGACGAGGGCGCCCGCCGCGACACCTCGCTGGAGAAGCTCGCCGCCCTGAAGCCGCTGCGCGAGGGTTGGGCGATCACCGCGGGCGTCGCGAGCCAGATCTCGATCGGTGCCGCCGCGCTGCTGGTGGCGTCGGAGGACGCGGTGCGCCGCTTCGACCTCACCCCGCTGGCCCGGGTGCACACCCTCGCCGTGGTCGGCGACGACCCCGTCTACATGCTCACCGGCCCGATCCCGGCCACCCAGGCGGCGCTGAAGCGCTCCGGCCTGGGCATCGACGACATCGACACCTTCGAGATCAACGAGGCCTTCGCCCCCGTCGTGCTCGCCTGGGCCCAGGACACCGGCGCCGACCTCGCGAAGACCAACCCCAACGGCGGCGCGATCGCCCTCGGCCACCCGCTCGGCGGCACCGGCGCCATCCTGGCCACCAAGATGATCCACGAGCTGCACCGCACCGGTGGCCGCTACGGCCTGCAGTCCATGTGCGAGGGCGGCGGCCAGGCCAACGCCACCATCCTCGAGCGCGTGTAGCGGCTGCGCGGTCGGTGGTGCTCCGGCGCCACCGACCGCACACGGCGCGTACCGATCCCGACGACACGAACGGCGCTCTCGNGAACGGCGCTCTCGCTCGCGTGAGCGAGAGCGCCGTTCGTGTGTCGGGGCCGGTCAGGTGTGGAGGTGGCAGCGCACCGTGCCACCGCCCGGGGCGGCGACGACGGGCGGTGCCTCGACCTTGCAGAGGTCCATGACGTGCGGACAGCGGGTGTGGAAGGCGCAGCCGGTGGGCGGGTTGGCCGCGTCGGGCACCTCACCCTTGAGCACGATCCGCTCCCGCTCGCGCTGGCGCCGCGGGTTGGGCACCGGCACGGCCGAGAGCAGCGCCTCGGTGTACGGGTGCGCCGGTTTGTCGAACAGCCGGTCCGTCGGCGCCGTCTCCACGATCTCGCCCAGGTACATCACCGCCACCCGGTGCGCGATGTGCCGGACGACGGCGAGGTCGTGCGCGATGAACAGGTAGGACAGCCCGAACTCGGCCTGCAGGTCCTCCAGCAGGTTGAGGATCTGGTTCTGGGTGGAGACGTCGAGCGCGCTGACCGCCTCGTCGCAGACCAGCAGGCGCGGGTTGAGCGCGATCGCACGGGCGATCGCCAGCCGCTGCCGCTGCCCGCCGGAGAACTCGTACGGGTAGCGCTGGGCGTAGGTGCGCGAGAGCCCGACGTGCTCGAGCAGGTCACCGACCCGTGCCGACCGCTCGGACCGCGACAGCGACTCGTGGACGTCGAGCGGCTCGCCGATGCTCTCCCCCACCACCATCGCGGGGTCGAGCGAGGAGTACGGGTCCTGGAACACCATCTGCATCCGCCGCCGGGCCAGCCGCAGGTCGCCGCGGGCCAGCGCGGTGATCTCCTCGCCGTCGAGCCGGACCGAGCCCGCCGTCGGTTCGACGAGCCGCAGCATCGCCCGCCCGGTCGTCGACTTGCCGGAGCCGGACTCGCCGACCAGCCCGAGCGTCTCCCGCTCGCCGATCTCCAGGCTCACCGCCCGGACCGCGCGCAGTGTGCCGCCGCGGCCGAGGAGCCCGCCGCGCAGCCGGAAGTCGACGGTCAGGTCCTCGACCTCGGCGACCGGGCCGGCGTGGTCCGCCCCCGGCATGGACCCGGACGCGGACCGGGACGCGTTCACCGCGTTCGTCATGCGCTCCCCTTCAGGACCAGGTCGGACACGCGCAGGCAGCGGCTGGTGCCGCCCTCGGCGAGCGGGTGCTCGGCGACGGGGGTGTCCCGGCAGGCGTCGACCACGTGCCCGCAGCGCGGGTGGAACCGGCAGCCGGGCGGCATCGCCCCCGCGGGCGGGGTGGAGCCGGGGATCGTGGCCAGCCGTCCCGACCGCGCGGTGAGCTGCGGCATCGCCGACAGCAAGGCCTCGGTGTAGGGGTGGCGCGGGTGCTCGTAGAGCGCGTCGATCCCGGACCGCTCCACGACCTGCCCGGCGTACATGACGACGGCGCGGTCGCAGATGTCGGCGACCACCCCGAGGTCGTGGGTCACGAAGACCACGGCGGTGCCGAACTCGTCCCGCATGGCGCGCAGCAGGTCGAGCACCTGGGCCTGGATCGTCACGTCGAGCGCGGTGGTCGGCTCGTCGGCGATCACCAGCTTCGGCTCGCAGGACAACGCCATCGCGATCATCACGCGCTGGCGCATGCCGCCGGAGAACTCGTGCGGGTAGCTGCGCGCGCGGCGCTCGGCGTACGGGATGCCCACGGTCGAGAGCACCTCGACCGCGCGGGCCCACGCGGCCCGTTTCGACCCGCCGCGGTGCCGGCGCACGACCTCCGCGATCTGGTCCCCCACCCGGAACGCCGGGTCGAGGCTGGTCATCGGCTCCTGGAAGATCATCGAGAGCTCGTCGCCGCGGAGCGCCTCCATCTTCCGCCGCGGCAGCCCGACGAGCTCGCGGCCGTCGAGCCGGATGCTGCCGGCGGTGATCCGCGAGGACTCCGGGGGCAGCAGCCCGAGCACCGTGAGGCTGGTGACGGTCTTGCCGGAGCCGGACTCGCCGACCAGCCCGACCGTCTCGCCGCGGTCGACGGTGAACGACACGCCGTCGAGCACCTGCACCCAGCCGCGGTCGGTGGCGAACTCGACCTCCAGGCCCTCCACCACGAGGAGCGGTTCGGTCACGACCCCCTCCGGATCTCCCGGCCGAGCGAGTCCCGCAGGCCGTCGCCGAGGATGTTGAACGCGAGCACGGTCAGGGCGATGAGCAGGCCGGGGAACACCGTCAGCCACGGCGCGGTGGCGGTGTAGCGGAAGCCGCGCTCGATCATCGAGCCCCAGCTCGCGTCGGGCGGCTGGACGCCCAGGCCCAGGAAGCTCAGGCTCGCCTCGGCCAGCATCGCCATCGCCGCGGTGAGCGAGATCTGCACGATCAGCGGCGAGAGCGCGTTGGGCAGCACGTGCCGGAGGATGACGCGCGGTGTCGGGGTGCCGATCGAGCGGGAGGCCTCGACGAAGGTCTCCTCGCGGATCGACAGCACGGTGCCGCGCACGAGCCGGACGAACCGCGGCGCGAAGATCACGCCGATCACGAACATCGCGTTCGTGAGGCTCGGGCCGAGCACGCCGACGAAGGCGATCGCGAGGATCAGCGGCGGGAAGCTCATCAGCGCGTCCGTGAGCCGCATGATCACCGCGTCCACCCGGCGCCCGGCGTAGCCGGCGACCAGGCCGGGGATCACGCCGAGCACCACGGCGACGCCGACGGCCTGGGCGGCCGCCAGCAGCGAGACCCGGCCGGCGTAGAGGGCGCGGCTGAACACGTCCCGGCCCAGGTCGTCCGTGCCCAGGACGTGGCCGCCGCCGGGCTGCTGCAGCACCGAGGCGAGGTTCTGGGCCAGCGGGTCGTGCGTGGCCAGCAGCGGGGCGAGCGCCGTCGCGAGGACGACCAGGACCAGGTAGACCAGGGCGGCGAGGGCGAGCCGCTGGCGCCGGAAGCGGCGCAGGAACCTCGCCCGGGCGCTGGGCTCCGGCGGCGCGAGGGCCTCGCGCCGGTCGATGGCGGTGGCCGTCACGCCTGCCTCACCTTCGGGTTGAGCCAGCCGTAGGACAGGTCCACGACCAGGTTCACGAGCATCACGATCAGTGCGGCGACCACGACGATCCCCTGGATCATCGGGATGTCCCGCTGCAGCACGGCCCGGATGGCGAGGTCGCCGAGGCCGGGCAGGCCGAACACCCGCTCGACGATCACCGAGCCGCCGAGCAGGAACCCGACCTGGAAACCGATCACCGTGACGACCGGGACCGCGGCGTTCTTCATGCCGTGCTTGAGGATCACCGCGCGGCCGCTGAGCCCGTTGGCCCGCGCGGTGCGGATGAAGTCCTGCTGGAGGGTGTCGGTGAGCGAGCCGCGCAGCTGGCGCGTGATCTCGGCGGCGACCGCCGTGCCGAGGGTGATGCCGGGCAGCACCAGGCCGCGGGCCCAGGAGCCGACGCCCTCGGAGATCGGGGTGTAGCCCACCGCCGGGAAGATCGGGAAGGCCAGCGCGAAGGCCATGATCAGCAGGATCCCGACCCAGAAGTTGGGCAGGGAGATCCCGACGGAGGCGAACAGCGTGGCCCCGCGGTCCTGCCAGCGACCGCGGCGCAGCGCTGCGATCGTGCCGGCGGGCACGGCGATCAGCAGCGCGATCACCATGGCGGCCAGGGTGAGCGCGAGCGTGACGGGGAACCGGCCGGCGATCGCGCCGGTCACGGACTCGTTGCTGAACAGGGAGCTGCCGAGGTCGCCGGTGAGCGCGTTGCCGGCCCAGGCGGCGTACTGGACGAGGACGGGGTCGTTCAGGCCGAGGCGTTCCCGGGTCGCGTCGATCTGCGCCTCGGTGGCGTTCTCGCCCGCGATCGTGATGGCCGGGTCGCCCGGGATCATCAGGACCAGCGCGAAGACGCCGAGGGACACGAGGAAGAGCAGCGGGACCATCATCAGGACGCGCCGGACGGTGTACCGGAGCACGGGCGGGCACCCTCCCAGCGGACGGCGGTGTCGCGAGGGAACTGCGACCAGGTGGTGGGAAAAAGGACTCGGGATCGAGCGGGGGATTCGAACGGAAAGGGACACGGAGAATCGTCCGTCGCGCCCGGGCACGCCCCCGTCGCGCGACACCTCCGCACTAAACGATCGTTCGGAAAGGTAGCAAGCGCCTCACGGTCCGTCAACCGGGTCTTTACCAGGAAGGGCGTCTGAGCTGGACAACCTACTCCGCAGTATCAGCCGTCCTTGACCCCGCCTTGACTCCACGGCCGCCCGAAGATCATCTCCGGCAGCATGGACAATGCGCGGGAACAACGTCTTGTGAATCACGCGGACTCGTGTTCAGAATGGCGCCACGCCGGCACGTCCCCGGTGATCCCTCGTATTCTTGCGTCCCGCACCGTCGCGGGCCCTGCAGAAGTGGACCGCCCATGCCGATCCGTCGTCTCCCGGCCGTGTGCACGGCCCTGCTGGCCGCGTTGCTCGCGGTCGCGCTGGCCGGCTGCGCCCCGATCTCCCCCTCGGAGGGCGGCGGTGGTGCCTCCACGGCGCCGGTCGCCCGGGAGGACCTCGACCCCGAGGCCACGATCCGCTACGCCGACGCCGTCGGCCCCAGCCGGTTCGACCCGCACCGCTCCACCAACGGCCAGGACATCCGCTACCTCGCCCCGGTGTACGACCGGCTCGTGCACCTGTCGTCGGCGGGCGACCCGGTCCCCGGGCTCGCCACCGCGTGGGAGTGGCAGGACGACGGGCTCGCGCTGCGGATGACGCTGCGGCAGAACGTCCGCTTCCACGACGGCACCCCGTTCGACGCGGCGGCGGTCAAGGCCAACATCGAGCGGGAGAAGACCGTCGAGGGCTCCTCGGTCGCCGCGGACCTCGCCAGCGTGACCACGGTGGAGACCCCGGACCCGACCACGGTCGTGCTGCGGCTGGCCAAGCGCAACAGCATGCTGCTCGGCCTGCTCTCGCACCGCGCCGGCGCGATGGTGAGCCCTGCGGCGTTCGACAACCCCGATCTCGACCTCGCGCCCGTCGGTACCGGCATGTACAAGGTGACCTCGTACCGGCCCAACGACGTGATCGTCTACGAGCGCAACCCCGACTACTGGAACCCCGACGTCGTGGGCGCGAAGAGCATCGAGCTGCGCATCCTGCCCGACGAGGTCACCCGGATGAACGCGCTGCGGACCGGTGAGGTCGACGTCGCGCTGCTGTCCGGCCGGCTCGCCGCGGAGGCGAGCGGCCTGCCGGGGATGACCGTGCACCGCGACACCACGCTGACCTACCTGGTGCTCTACCTGAACCGCGCCCGCTCGGAGTTCGGGGACCCGAGGGTGCGCCAGGCCCTCAACTACGCGGTGAACCGGCAGGCCATCGCCCAGGGCATCTACTTCGGCGCCGCCCAGCCCACGGTGCAGCCCTTCCCGCCGGACTACTACGCCCACAACCCCGCCTACCCCGGCGACTACTACCCGCACGACCCGGCGAAGGCCCGGCAGCTGCTCGCCGAGGCGGGCCTGCCGAACGGGTTCGAGTTCGAGATGCTGGTGACCGCGCTGTCGACCTACACCCAGGCCGGCGAGGCGATCCAGCAGATGCTGGCCGAGGTCGGGATCAAGGCGAACATCCGCAACGTCGAGGCCGCCCAGACCGCCGACGTCTACTACCGCCAGCAGCAGGGCGACGCCCTCGTCTCGCAGTGGGGCGGCCGGCCGGACCCGTCGATGACCATCGACCTGCAGTTCACCTCCACCGGGTTCTCCAACCCCGGCCGCGTCACCACGCCGCGACTGGAGGAGCTTCAGCGCACCGCGCTGGACACCCTCGACCCGCAGAAGCGCCAGGAGATCATCCACGAGGAGGTCGGCGAGCTCGTCGACCAGGCCTTCCAGGTGCCGATCGTGCTGGACGAGTCGGTCATCGCGACCAGCTCGAAGATCGCCGGGTTCGAGCTGCTGGTGACCGGCCAGGTCGACTTCCAGAAGCTCGCCGTCAAGAAGCAGCCGTGAGGCCGACGATGCGACGCAGGACCTTCCTCGGCCTCGTCCCGGTCGCCGGGCTCGCCGCCGTCGCCGGGTGCGCCCCGCTCCCGTCGTCGGGCCCCGCCTCGCAGGGCCCGCCGGGGGTCTTCCGGTACGCCTACGAGCTCACGCCGAGCCGGCTGGACCCGCACCGGGCGTCCATCAGCCAGGACGGGGTCACCCTGTTCCCGGCCTACGACCGGCTGGTGCACCAGTCCCCCGTCGGCGAGCCCGAGCCCGGCCTGGCCCGGGCCTGGACCTGGGAGGACCCGCTGGCCCTGCGGCTCGACCTGCGGCCCGGGGTGACCTTCCACGACGGCACGCCGTTCGACGCCGCCGCGGTACGGACGAACATCGAGCGGGCGAAGACGGTGCAGGGGTCCGCGGTGCGGACCGAGCTCGACCCGATCACCTCGGTCGAGGTCCGCGACCCGCTGACCGCCGTGCTCCGGCTGTCGTACCCGTCGGCGTCGCTGCCCGCCGTGCTGTCCGACCGGGCCGGGGTGATGGTCAGCCCCAAGGCGCTGGCCGACGGCCTCGACCTCGACGCGGTGGCGGTCGGCGCCGGGATGTACCGGATGGTCGAGCACCGCCGCGGGCAGATCACCCGTTTCGAGCGGCACCCCGGCTACTGGGACCCCGCCGCGGCCGCCGCGGAGAAGGTGGAGATCCACCACATCGCCGACGCGGCCACCCGGCTCAACGCCGTGCGCACCGGGGTCGTCGACGCGTGCCGGGTGCCGCCCGCGCTGCTCGACCAGGCGAAGCAGACCGGGCTCGAGGTCAGCACCGCGGGCTCGCTGAACTTCAACTACTTCGTGCTCAACCGCGCCCGCTCCGCCTTCGGCGACCTGCGGGTCCGGCGCGCGCTCAACCACGCGCTGGACCGGGAGGCCATCCGGCAGGGCGTCTACCGCGGCCTCGCCACCGTCTCCGCGCAGCCCTTCGTGCCGGGCTACTGGGCCTACGACCCGGACCTCGGCGACGAGGCGATCCGGTTCGACCCCGACCTCGCCCGCCGGCTGCTGGCCGAGGCCGGGGTCGGCGGCGGGCTCCGGTTCTCGACCGTGATCCCGACCGGTTCGGACTACCAGCCGCTGGCCGAGGCGATCCAGGCCCAGCTCGCCGCCGTCGGCGTCACCATGGAGATCTCGCCGGCCGCCCCGGACACCATGGGCGACCTGATGTTCGTGCAGGAGCGGTACGACGCGATGCTCGCCTCCTGGGGTCCGCGGGCCGACCCGTCGATGACGGTCGCCACCCGCTACACCGCCAACGGCTTCGGCAACCCGGGCGGGCAGACCACGCCGCGGCTGGAGGAGCTGCACAAGCAGGCGCTGGCCACGACCGACCCCGGCGCCCGGACCGCCGTCATGCACGACCTGGTCGACGAGGTGGTCGACCAGGTGCTGGAGATCCCGGTGGTGTTCCCGGAGGACGTCGTCGTGCAGTCGCCGCGCGTGGTCGGGCTCGTGCCGCGGCTGATGCACCGGCCGGAGTTCCGCGGGGTGACGGTCCGATGAGGACGCTCCGCGGTGTCGTCGCCGCCCTGCTGCTGCTCCTCGTCGCGGCGTGCGCCCCGATCTCCCCCGCCGGCGGCGGCACCGAGCAGGCGGCCGGACCGGCCGACCCGAACGCGATCTTCCGCTGGGCCAACGCCGTGGGGCTCAGCCGGTTCGACCCGCACCGGGCGAGCTCCAGCAACGACAACACCCACCTCTTCCTCACCTACGACCGGCTCGTGCACACCGACGCGGACGGCCGCGCCGTCCCGGGGCTGGCCACCGCCTGGGAGTTCGGCCCGGACGGGACCACGCTGGACATGACCCTGCGGCAGGGCGTCACGTTCCACGACGGAACGCCCTTCGACGCCGCCGCGGTCAAGGCCAACATCGAGCGGGCCAAGACCGTGACCGGCAGCGCCGTCGCGCCCGAGCTGCGGCCGGTGCGCGCGGTCGAGGTGCTGGCCCCGGACCGGGTGCGCCTCCTGCTGACCGCACCGACCGCCTCGCTGCCCCTGGTGCTCTCCGACCGGGCGGGCGCGATGATCAGCCCGGCCGCCTTCGACAACCCGGACCTGGACCAGAACCCGGTGGGCGCCGGCATGTACCGGGTCACCGCCTACCAGCCGGGCGCCCGGATCGAGTACCGCGCCGCCCAGAACTACTGGGATCCCGCGGCCGTGCGCGTCGCCGGGATCGACATGCCGATCTACACCGACTCGGTCACCCGGTTGAACGCGCTGCGCGGCGGCCAGGTCGACGGCGCCGTCCTGTCGCCCGAGCAGGTCGCCGAGGCACAGGCGTCGGGCATCCGCGTCGAGCCGGGGCGCACCAGCAACTTCTGGTACTTCCAGCCGAACCGCACGCGCTCGGAGTTCGGCGACGTCCGGGTGCGGCGGGCCGTCTGGCACGCGATCAACCGCCAGGCGCTGGTCGACGTCCTCGCCCGCGGCTACGGCGAGCTCTCCGCCCAGCCCCTGCCCGAGTGGAGCGCGGGCCACGACCCGTCGATCGGGCCGGACCCCTACCCGTACGACCCCGCGCGGGCGCGGCAGCTCCTGGCCGAGGCCGGCCTGCCGAACGGGTTCGCGTTCGAGGCGCTCGTGTCGACCAGCCCGGACGTCCAGCGGGTGGCCGAGGCCATCCAGGCCGACCTCGCCGCCGTCGGGATCACGATGACCGGTCGGGTCCTCGAGGGCGCCCAGATCACGGACGAGTTCTTCGTGCGCAAGCAGGGCGACCTCCTGCTCGGCCCGGGCGGCGGCCGGCCCGACCCCGCCCAGACCACCGGCCTGCGGTACCTGCCGGACGGCTTCAACAACCCCGGCGGCCACACCAGCCCGGAGATGGAGCGCCTCCAGGAGACCGTGCTGCGCACCGTCGACCCGGCCGCGCGGGCGGACGCCCTGCACGCGCAGATGCGGGAGTTCGTCGACCAGGCCTTCGAGGTGATCCTCTACTACGCGACCCCGCCGGTCGCGTTGTCGCCGCAGGTCCTGGACTTCCGCCCCGGTCTGGCGGACCGGCCGGAGTTCCGCGGCGTGGCGAAGGCGGTGGCCCAGTGAACCGGATGAACGAGGGGGGTGCCCAGCTGTCGCGGCGGTCCCTGCTGGCCGGCGCGCTGTCCCTGCCACTGCTGGCCGCCTGCGCGCCGCTGGCCAACCCCGGCGCGGGCCGTCCCGCGGCCGGACCGGCCGATCCCTCGGCGGTGTTCCGCTACGCCAACACGATCGGCGTGAGCCGGTTCGACCCGCACCGGGCGTCGTCGAGCACCGACAACACGCTGCTGTTCCTCACCTACGACCGGCTGGTGCACACCGACACGGAGGGCCGCGCGGTGCCCGGCCTCGCGACCGCGTGGCGCACCTCCGGCGACGGGCGGGTGCTCGAGCTCGACCTGCGCGAGGGCGTGCGCTTCCACGACGGCACGCCGTTCGACGCCGCCGCGGTCAAGGCCAACATCGAGCGGGCCAAGACCGTGCAGTCCTCCGCCGTGCGGGCCGAGCTCGCGAGCATCGTCTCGGTGGACCTCGCCGGCCCGCTGCAGGTCAGGCTCGGCCTCTCCGCGCCCAACGCGGCGCTACCGTTGATCCTCTCCGACCGGGCGGGCGCGATGGTCAGCCCGGCGGCCTTCGCGAACCCCGACCTCGACCAGGCCCCGGTCGGCGCCGGGATGTACCGGGTGACGGCCTACCGGCCGGGGGCGAGCGTGACCTACCGGCCGGCGGAGGGCTACTGGGACCCCGCCGCGGTGCGGGTGGCCGGGATCGACGTGCTGATCTACACGGACGCGGTCACCCGGCTCAACGCCCTGCGCACCGGCGAGATCGACGCCACCGTGCTCTCCCCGGACCAGGTCGCCGAGGCGCAGGCCGCGGGCATCGCCGTCACCGCGGGGCGCACCAACAACTTCTACTACCTGCAGCCGAACCGGGCGCGGCCGTTCTTCGCCGACGTCCGGGTACGCCGCGCGCTCTGGCACGCGGTGGACCGGCAGTCCCTCGTCGACGGGCTCGCCCGCGGCTACGGGACGATCGCCGCGCAGCCGGTGCCGGACTGGAGCTTCGCCCATTCCCCGGACGTCGGGCCGGACCCGTACCCGTACGACCCCGAGCTGGCGCGGCGGCTGCTCGCCGAGGCCGGCTACCCGAACGGCTTCAGTTTCGAGGTCTTCGCCTCGGCCGGCAGCGACCAGGGCAAGCACGCCGAGGCGCTGCAGGACTTCTACGCCGCGGTCGGCATCGACATGCGCATCCGGATCATGGACAGCGCCCAGATCGCCGACGTGTTCTTCGTCCGCGAGGAGGGCGACGGCCTGCCCTCCGTCGGGGGCGGACGGGCCGACCCCGCCCAGACGACGGCGCTGCGCTACACGGCCGACGGCTTCAACAACCCCGGGGGCTCCGCGCCCCCGGAGTTCGAGCAGCTGCAGGCCGACGTCGTGGCGGTGAGCGACGAGGCGGGCCGGGCCGCGGCGTTCCACCGGATGATGAACGCCGTGGTCGAGCAGGCGCTCGAGGTCATCCTCTACTTCCCGACGCCGCCGATCGCCACGGGCCCGTCCGTCCTGGACTACCACCCGTTCCTCGCCGACCGGCCCGAGTTCCGCGGCGTGGCCAAGGCCGCCGCCTCCTGAACCACCTGCCCGGAGGGCACCGGTGTGCGGACCTTGCCCGCGCGCGGTGCCGGTCGGGCGGGTCGGGTCCTGTTCGACGAGGAGAGAGGGGCGCGATGAGGCGCATCCGATCGGTTGTCGGGAGCACGGTGGCGGCGCTGCTGCTGGGACTGGTGGCGGCGTGTGCGCCGCTGCCGTCCGGGGGCGGGCAGGCGGCCGGGCCGAGCGGGCCCGCCGACCCGAACGCGATCTTCGGCTGGGCGCACATCGTGGGCCTGAGCCGGTTCGACCCGCACCGGGCAACCTCGAGCTACGACAACACGTTCCTGTTCCTGACCTACGACCGGCTCGTGCACGTCGACAGGGACCTCGACCCGGTTCCCGGACTGGCCACCTCCTGGCGGTTCGGGCCCGACGGCCGCACGCTCGACCTGCAGCTGCGCGAGGGCGTGACCTTCCACGACGGCACCCCGTTCGACGCGGCCGCGGTCAAGGCCAACCTCGAGCGCGCGAAGACGGTCGAGGGGTCGTCGGTGCGCAACGAGCTCGCGTCCGTGCAGTCGGTCGACGTGACCGGCCCACTGGCCGTGCGGCTGAACCTGTCGACACCCAACGCCGCGTTGCCGCTGATCCTCTCCGACCGCGCGGGCGCGATGATCAGCCCGGCCGCCTTCGACAACCCCGACCTCGACCAGGCCCCGGTCGGCGCCGGGATGTTCCGGGTGGCCTCGTACCAGCCCCAGGCGAAGATCGAGTACCGCCGGGTCGACGGCTACTGGGACCCCGCGGCCGTGCAGGTCGCGGGCGTCGACATGTACATCTACGTCGATCCGACGACCCGGCTCAACGCCCTGCGCACCGGGAAGATCGACGGCTCGATCATCTCCGCGGAGCAGGTGCCCGAGGCCGAGGCCGCGGGCCTGCGGCTCGAGCGGGGTCGGTCGAACAACTTCTACTTCTTCCACCCCAACCGGTCCCGCTCGGAGTTCGGGAAGCTGGAGGTCCGGCAGGCCCTGGCGCACGCGATCAACCGGCAGGCCATCGTCGACTCGGTGTTCCGCGGCTACGCCACGGTGTCCGAGCAGCCGCTGCCCGGGTGGAGCTTCGCGCACAACCCCGACCTGCCGCCCGAGCCGCACCCGTACGACCCGGAGCGAGCCCGGCGACTGCTCGCGCAGGCGGGGCTGCCGAACGGGTTCGCCTTCGAGGCGCTCGTGCCCTCCAGCCCGGACTCGATCCGGATCGCCGAGGCGGTGCAGGCCGACCTCGCCGCCGTCGGCGTCCGGATGTCTACCCGGGTGATGGAGGGCCAGCAGCTCACCGACGTGTTCTTCGCCCGCAAGGAGGGCGACCTGCTGATGGGCTCGGGCGGCGGACGCGCCGACCCGGCGCAGATGACGGCGCTGCGCTACCTCCCGACCGGCTTCAACAACCCGGGCGGGACCAGCACCCCGACGATCGAGCGGCTGCAGCAGGAGGCGCTGGCGACCACCGACCAGGCGCAGCGGGCCGAGATCTTCCGGCGGATGATGCAGGAGGTCTCCGACCAGGTGCTCGACGGCGTGCTGTTCTACCCGGAGTCGCCGGTCGCCACGACCGGCCAGGTGATCAGCTTCGACCCCGCCCTCTCCGACCGGCCGGAGTTCCGGGGGGTGTCCAAGGCCGCCGCCTCCTGATGGGTCCGCGGAGACCCTTCCGATCACGCCGTCGGGACGGTACCGTCTCGTCCATTACAGGACGGGACGGTACCGCCCCGTCGGCGATCGGGAGGTTCCCGTGAGACGCACGCCCACCGGCGCCGCGGTCCTGCAGCCGGCGAAGACGGCCTCGATCACCACGGCCGTGCTCGAGGAGCTCGCGGAGAGCGGCTACGGGCGGCTCGCCATGGAGGCGGTGGCCCGGCGCGCCGGTGTGGGGAAGAGCGCGCTGTACCGGCGCTGGTCGGGCAAGCCCGAGATGGTCACCGCCGCCCTGTCCGAGCTGAGCGTGCCGGCCGTGCCGACGCCCGACACGGGCACGCTGCGCGGCGACCTCCGCGTGCTGGTCGAGGCCGTGCACGAGTGGCTCACGCACCCGCTCATCGCCCGGATCCTGCCGGACGTCAGCTCCGAGGCCGTGCGCAACCCGGAGCTGGCCGACGCCCTCCGCCGCACCGTCGGCGACCCGCGCCGCGAGATGGCGAGACCGGTGTTCGACCGCGCCGTGGCGCGGGGCGAGCTGGCCGTGGACGTGGATCTGGCCCTCGACCTCGTGGGGGCGCCGCTGTACTGGCGGCTGTCGGTCCGGCACGTGCCGCTCACCCCCGGATACCTGGACGACCTCACGGACGCACTGCTCCGCGCCCTGTCCCGCTCCTGACCCCCTGCCCCTGAGCCCGCTCCCGGTCGCTCCGACCGGGAGGGCGAGACCCCGGCCACCGCCACCCGTCGCACGTCCCGTCCCGCACTCGATCCGCAGATTGGATCCAATCTGCTTCTGATTGCACTCATGGAGGACCGCATGACCGCGAGCACGGACGTCCCCACCGCCCCCGGGGACACCCTGATCTTCGAGAACGACCGGGTCCGGGTCTGGTCCATGACCCTGGAACCCGGCGGGATGTTCGACTTCCACCAGCACCACCACGACCACGTGGTGCTGTGGCCCGACGCGGGCGACGCCCAGGCCCAGGAGCTGGGCGACCCCGACTGGGGTCTGGTGCAGCACGCCGAGCCCGGCTTCGTCCTCTACCGCACGGTCGGGCGGGCCCGTCCCCTGCCGCCGCACCGGATCCGCAACCTCGGGTCGGAACCGGTGACCCACTACATCGTCGAACTGCTCGAGCCCTCGCCGTCCGAGGAGAGCGAACCGTGGGTCTTCAACGACCGCGGCCGGATCGGGCGCGCCGACGGGTCGGCGCTGTGACCGCCCCGGAGGCCGCCGGACCCGCCGTGCCGGCGGTACCGGGCGACGCCTCGGCCCCGGTCGCGGCGGGGTCCCTGCGCCGCAACGCGATCGGCGTGCCGGGCATGATCTTCATGGTCGTCGCCGCGACCGCGCCGCTGACGGCCCTGTCGTCGAACATCTCGCTGAGCCTCGGCTTCGGCACCGGCCCCTCGACGGTCCTCCTGCTGGTGCTGGTCGGGCTCGTGCTGGCCGTGTTCGCCGCGGGGTACGTCGTGCTCAGCCGGTACGTGACCAGCGCGGGCGCCTACCAGGCCTTCGTCGAGTTCGGCCTGGGCCGCCGCGCGGGCGCCGCCACCGCCTTCGTCGCCACCCTCGCCTACACCGTGGCCGCGGCCGGCATGGTGGCCGCGACCGGCTACTTCGCCGCGCTCACCTGGACGGCGCTGACCGGCGCCGAGGTGCCGTGGTGGGCCTTCGCCGCGGTCGCCCTGGTGCTCACCTACGGGCTGGGCGTGCGCGGGGTGGAGATCGCCCAGCACGTCACCACCGGGATCTCGGTGCTGCAGTTCGCGATCATCGCCGCCCTCGCGGTCGCCGTGCTCGTGCGGAACCCGGACGGCTGGGCGGTCCCGATCCTGTCGCCGACCGCGGCGTTCGGTCCCGGGCTGGCGATGACGTTGGTCTTCTGCCTGCTCTGCTTCGGCGGGTTCGAGGCCACCGCGGCGTACGGGGAGGAGGCACGGGCGCCGCGGCGGAGCATCGCCGTGGCGACCTACGCCGCGCTCGGCATCCTCGTGGTGGTCTTCGCGTTCGGCACCTGGACCCTCGCGGCGGCCTTCGACGACGTGCGGGCCGTGGCCGCCGAGGACCCCGGCGCCCTCGTCGTCACCGCCGCCGACCGCTACCTCGGCACCTGGTCCGGCCCGGTCCTGAGCGGGCTCGTCACGGTCAGCTTCCTGGCCGCCGCGGTCGCCTTCCACAACCTGGCCTCGCGCTACCTGTTCGCCCTCGGCCGGTCCGGCCTGCTGCCCCGCGCGCTCGCCACGGTGCACCACCGGCACGACACCCCGTACGTCGGCTGCCGGACCCAGGCCGTCGTCGCGGTGCTGCTGCTGGTCCCGTTCGCGATCGCGGGTGCGGACCCGATCGTCAACCTCTTCCCGGCGCTGTCCGGGATCACCTCGCTGGCCCTGGTGGCCATGATGGCCGGCTGCTGCGCCAGCCTCGTCGTGGCTGCGCTGCGCAGCCGGGTCACCGAGTCCCGCTGGGTCACGCTCGTTGCGCCCGCCGCCGCCGGGACCGTGCTCGTCGCGGTGCTGGTGCTGATCGTCGGTCACTACACCGAGGTCACCGGCAGCGACGCCCTCGTCGTCGCCCTCATGCCCCTCACCCTGCTCGTCGTCGCCGCGTACGGCGTCGGCGCGGCCACCCTCCGCGGAAAGGACGAGTCATGACCACCGAACTGCTGCGCGCCACCGACCTCCCGGCCACTCGGCGTGAGGTCGTCGAGCGGGCCCGCGAACTGCGGCCCCTCCTCGCCGAGGCCGGCCCGGGGATCGATGCGACCGGCGCCGACCCCACCGCCGCGATGACCCTGCTCGGCGAGGCAGGCCTGCACCGGATCAACGTGCCGGTGGAGTTCGGGGGCCTGTGGGACGGCCCCGCCTTCGGCGGCTGGCGCGAGCTGATCGAGGCGCAGATCGAGATCTGTGCGGGGGACGGCTCGACCGGCCAGTGCTGGAGCACGACCACCCTGGTCGCCCGCGAGCTCTTCACCTCCGACGAGCTGCCGCGCGGGACCAAGCGGCAGCTGGCCGACGAGCTGCTGTACGAGGGCCGCCGGTTCGTGGCGTCCAACGCCGAGACCGGCGGCACCGGACGGGTCGTCGGCCGGCGCGTGCCGGGCGGTGTGGTGGTCTCCGGGACCAAGACCTTCAACACCAACAGCGGCGGCGGCGGCCGCGACATCGCCAGCGTGAGCTTCGCGCTGGTCGGCGAGGACGGTGACGTGGAGACCGCCCCGCGCTGGCACGCCCTGGTCCGGCTCGACGATCCCGCGCTCGAGCTGCTCGGCGACTGGGACAACATGGGCCAGCGCGGCACCGTCAGCCAGACGATCCGCTACCGGGACGTGTTCGTGCCCGACGGCTGGCACTTCCGCGTCCACGTCGCCGACCCGTACTTCTTCGGCGCGGTGATGCTGATGCACGGCGCGCTGCTGCAGGGCATCGGTGAGGGCGGGTTCGCGGCGGCGGTCGCCCATGTGCAGGAGCTGAACCGGCCGAGCATGCCGCGGTTCGGCACCGCCACGGAGGACCCGTTGATGCACCGCCAGCTGGGCGAGATGTCGAGCGAGCTGGCGGCGGCGCGGGCCCTGCTGCTCTCGGTCGCCGACGAGCTGGAGGCACCGGAGCTGGTCACCCGCCCCGAGGAGATGGCGATCAAGGGCTTCCGGGCCAAGGTCGCGAGCACTCGCGCCGCGCTCGACGTGACCGCCCGGATCCACGACCTGACCGGCGCGCGCAGCACGGCGAACCGGTTCCGGCTGGACCGGTTCTGGCGCAACGCCCGGACCTTCGGCAGCCACGACTCGATCGACGCCAAGAACGCGTTCGTCGGGGCGTTCGAGCTGGCCGGCGCGCTGCCCGCGATCCCCGACTACATCCGGGTGTGACAGTGCACCCGTCGGAGATCCTCCCCGTGCCGGACTACGCCGCCCTGGTCCCGGCCCATTTCCTCCACCCGCCCGCGGTGCGGGTGCTGCCCGGAGCGCGCAGCCACCTCGGCGTCCCCTACGCCACCCCACCGGGCTGGCGGGCGCTGCGGCTGGACCTGCACCTGCCGGAGGGACCGGGTCCGCACCCGGTCGTCGTCTACGCGCACGGCGGGAGCTGGTTGGGCGGGATGCCCGGGCACGGCCCGTGGCACGGCCTGCCCGCGCGCGGCACGGCCGTCGCGTCCGTCGGCTACCGGTTGGCGGGCGAGGTGCCCTTCCCGGAACCCGTCGAGGACCTCCGGGCGGCGATCCGGTGGGTGCGGTCCCACGGGGACCGCTACGACCTGGACCCGCACCGGGTGGCCGGCTGGGGCAGCTCCGCCGGGGCCTACCTGATGACGATGGCGGCGCTGTCCGGCGAGCGCCCGCTCGGCCGGCCGATCGGCGACGGGGTCGGTGCGGCCGGCGTGGACGCCGTCGTCGACCACTACGGGCCCGCCGACCTCGGCCGGCTGCTCGACGACGCGCACGAGCCCACCTCCGAGGGCCAGGCCGGGACCGCCGCCGTCCTCCGCACCTTTCTCGGGCGCGATCCCGACGGCTCCGACAACCCGGACGACCCGGCCAACCCGCTGCGGCTCGCCGGGCCGGGCGCACCACCCTTCCTGATCGTGCACGGCGACGCGGACCACCGCGTCGGGCTCGCCCAGAGCCGCTGGCTCCACGCGGGTCTGCGGGCCGCCGGGGTACCGGCCGAGCTCGTCGTCCTGCCCGGGGCCGACCACGCCGACCCGGCCTTCTTCGACCCGGTCGAGGTCGAGCGGGTCCTCGCCTTCCTGACCGCCGTCTGGGACCGCGCCGCGGTCCCCGTCCCCTCGAGGAGCAGTCCGTGACCGTCACCGCGCTCGATCCGCACCCGCTGCCGCCGTGGCCCGGCGAGCTCACCTCCCTGCGCCACGACGAGCCGTCCGGGACCTGGTCGGTGATCGCCGTGCACTCCACGCGGCTCGGCCCGGCCGTCGGCGGGACCCGTGCGATGGCCTACCCGGCGCTGCCGGCGGCGGTCGCCGACGCCCGGCGCCTGGCCGGGGCGATGACCCTCAAGGTCGCCGTCGCCGGCCTGCCGATGGGCGGCGGCAAGTCGGTGCTGGTGCTCCCGGCCCCGCGGCACCGGCTGCACGACGACACGTGGTGCCGGGCACTGGAGGCGCACGCGCGGCACATCGAGCTCCTGCGCGGCACCTACTGGACCGGCCCCGACATCGGCACCGACACGGCGGACATGGACGTGCTGCGCCGGCACACGACCTACGCGTTCGGCCGCTCGGAGGCCGACGGCGGGTCCGGGACGAGCGCCGAGGCCACCGCGGTCGGCGTCGTCGCCGCCGTGCGGGCGGCGGTCCGCGAGGCGGGGCACCCCGGCCTCGACGGGCTGCGGATCCTGGTGCAGGGCCTCGGCGCGGTCGGCATGCGGGTCGCCCGGACCGTGTCGGCGTCCGGCGCGCACCTGCTCGTCGCCGACGTCGATCCCGCCCGGGTCGAGCGGGCCGTCGGGCTCGCGGGCGCCGTGGAGGTCGTGGCGCCCGAGGAGGTCGTCGGCACGCCGTGCGACGCCCTGGTGCCGTGCGCCGTCGGCGGGCTGATCGACGCGCGGGTGGCCCGCACCCTGCCCGCCGCCGTCGTGGTGGGCGGGGCGAACAACGTCCTCGCCGACGACGAGGCCGCGGACGTGCTGGCGGCGCGCGGCGTCGTCGTCGCCCCGGACTTCGTGGCCAACGCGGGCGGGGCGATCCACCTCGTCGGCCGCGAGGTGCTCGGCTGGTCCGCCGAGCGGGTCCGGGAGCGGGCCGAGGCGATCGAGGGCACGCTCGCGGAGATCTTCGCCGACGCCCGGGCCCGTGGCGTCGGCAGCGTGCGCGCCGCACTCGAGCGCGCCGAGCGTTCGCTCGTGGTGGAGCCGGCCGCGTGACCACCCGTCCGACCCTGCGCGGCCGCTTCGGGATGTCGGCCTCGACCCACTGGCTCGCGACGGGCGCCGCCCAGTCGGTCCTGGAGCGGGGGGGCACCGCGGTGGATGCGGCGACCGCCGCGGCTTTCGTCCTCCACGTGGTGGAGCCGCACCTCAACGGTCCCGGCGGGGATCTCGTCGCCCTGGTCGCGCCCGCGGGCGGTGCGCCGTTCGTGCTGTGCGGCCAGGGCCCGGCGCCTGCGGGGGCGACCCGGGAGCACCTCGCGGCCGAGGGCCTCGACCACGTGCCCGGGGCCGGGGCGCTCGCCGCGGCGGTGCCCGGCGCCGTCGTCGCGTGGCTGCGGCTGCTGGCCGAGCACGGCACGTGGGAGCTCGCCGACGTCCTGGAGTACGCCGTGGACCTCGCCGAGCACGGTTGTCCGGTGGTGCCGCGGCTCGCGGCCACGATCGCCGCGGTGGCGGACCTGTTCCGGGACCACTGGCCCTCGTCGGCCGCACTGTGGCTGCCCGGCGGCCGGGTGCCGGAGGCCGGCGCGACCCTGACCAACCCGGAGTACGCGGCCACGCTGCGCACGCTGATCTCCGCGGGGCGCCCGGGCGCCGACCGGCGGGCGCGGATCGACCTCGCGCGACGGGCCTGGCAGGAGGGCGCGGTGGCCCAGGCCCTGGAGGAGTTCGCGGCGAAGCCGCACCGGCACTCCGACGGCCGCGACCACGCGGGCGTCCTGCGGGCTGCGGACCTCGCGGCCTTCCGCGCCACCATCGAGGAACCCGTGCACGGCGAGTTCCGCGGCACCACGGTGGTGAAGGCCGGGCCGTGGAGCCAGGGCCCGGTGCTGCTGCAGGCGCTGGCCATCCTCGACCACGTCGGCGACGGCCGGCTGGACCCCGCGACCGCGGAGGGTGTGCACACGATCGCCGAGGCGCTCAAGCTCGCGCTCGCGGACCGCGAGGCCCACTACGACGCGGAGGCCGCGCCGGGGCTCGTCGACCGGGTGCTCGACCCGGCCCACGCCCGGGCGCGGGCGGCGCTCATCGGCCCCGGGGCGTCCCGGGAGCTGCGTCCCAGCCGGCTCGACGGCGACCCGGTGCTGCCGCCGCTGCACGTCGACGGCACGGCCGCGGCCGGGACCGGCGAGCCGACGGTCGCCAGGGACGGCGAGACGCGCGGCGACACCTGCCACGTCGACGTGGTCGACCGCTGGGGGACGATGGTCTCCGCGACGCCGTCGGGGGGCTGGCTGCAGTCCTCACCCACCGTCCCCGGCCTGGGGTTCTGCCTCGGCACCCGGTTGCAGATGTCCTGGCTGGACCCGCGCTCGCCGTCCCGGCTCGAGCCCGGCCGGCGCCCGCGCACCACGCTGAGTCCTACCCTGCTGCTCCGGGACGGGGCCGCGGTCGCCGCGCTGGGCACGCCCGGCGGGGACCAGCAGGACCAGTGGCAGCTGCTCTACCTGCTGCGCACGCTGGTCGGCGGGCAGTCGCCGCAGGAGGCGATCGACGCGCCCGCGTTCCACACCACGGCGGTCCCCGGCTCCTTCTGGCCGCGCACCTGGACACCGGCCGGCCTGGTCGTCGAGGAGCGCCTCGGACCGGAGGTGGTCGCTGACCTGCGCGGGCGCGGGCACGCCGTGACCGTGTCCGGGCCGTGGACGCTCGGCCGGCTCTCGGTCGTCACGCGGGACCCGGCGACCGGACTGCTCGGCGCCGCGGCGAACCCCCGCGGGGCCCAGGGCTACGCGGCCGGGCGGTGACCGGCCACGGACTACGATCGCGCCGTGGCCGCCCGGGGTTCCGCCGACGTCGCCGCCGTGCGGGACATCGTCGACCGGCTCCAGGAGCGGATCGGCAGCGGCGAGATCCCCATCGGCGGCTGGATCCGGCAGGAGCAGGTGGCCCAGGAGCACGGGGTCAGCCGCACCCCGGTCCGGGAGGCGCTGCGCCAGCTCGAGGCGCTGGGCGTCGTCGAGATGGTGGCGCACCGGGGCGCGCGGGTGACGCTGCCGTCGACCCGGGACATCGCCGAGGCGCTCGAGGTGCGCGGGGTCCTGGAGGGGCACGCCGCGCAGCTCGCCGCGGACCGCATCACCGAGGCCCAGCTCGAGGTGCTCGCGGGGACGGACGCGACCTTCCGCCGGGTCGTCGCGCTGGCGCGGGACCCGGACGCGCAGGAGGAGGCCCGCGAGCTCTGGTACCGGACCAACTCGCTGTTCCACGCGACGGTCGTCGACGCGGCGGGGAACCGGCAGCTCACCGCCAGCCTCGACGCGCTGCACCACCGGCTGCCCCGCAACCTCACCTGGACCGGGCTGGCGGGCGACCCGCGACTGCTCGACCGCAACGCGGACGACCACGTCGCCATCACCGCCGCGATCCGCGCCGGCGAGGGCGAGCGCGCCCGTTCGCTCACCCTCCAGCACGCCCGCCGCGCTGCCGAGATGATCCTCGTGCGCCGGGCCTGACCCGGCGAACGGCGGTCTCGCTCGTCAGGAGCGAGCGAGAGTGCCGTTCGCTCGGGGGTCGGGCCGGCTCGGGGTCACTGCGGGTCGCGCCACATCGGCCAGATCGGCGGGCTGTCGTCGACCGAGAGCGGGGTGCCGGCGACGAAGCCGTGCCGCTCGTACAGCGCCCGGCTGCGGGGGCTCGTGGCCTCCAGGTAGGCGGGATGGCCGGCGCGGTCGGCGCGGGCGAGGACCGGCGCCATGGTGGCGCTGCCGATGCCGAGGCCCTGCCGGTCCGGCCGGACCCCGAGGAACCACAGGTACTCGTGGGGCTCGTGCGGGTGGTGCTGCTCCATGAGGCCCATCAGCGCGAACAGCCGCTGCGCGTCGTCGCCCGCCCGTTCCTCGAGGGCGGCGGCGAAGGCCTCGCCCTGCTCGTCGGACATCGGGGCGCTGCCGTGCGGCACCCACAGCGCGGCACCCGCGACGTCCGGCCCGGCCGCCCACGTGTCGTCGTGCTGGGCGAGCACCTCGACGGTGAGGTCGAAGAAGAACCGCGTCCTCGCCGCCCGATCGGCCGGGTCCGGGTGGATCCAGACGAGGACCGGGTCGTCCGCGAAGGCGGCCGCGAGCGTCGCGGCGACGGCGGCGCGTTCGCCCTCCCCGGCGCGGCGGACGTGGACGGTGGGCTGGATCGTCGTCATCGGGTGCCTCCCCGCTCGGTGACCGGATCGACGACGACGGTGCCCGCGGGCGCCGTCAGAGCCCTGTCATGCGGCTGTCGGCCCGCGCTGTCGGGCGGGTGTCAGCGGACCCGGCGCACGGTCGTGCCGGGGCGGGCGTACTCGTGGAAGAGCACGTCGAGGTGGTCGGCGAGGGTGTCCGCGGGCGCCTCCGGCGGGAGCCGCACGTCCTCGGCGGGGCGCCGGCGGCCCTCGCCGACGTACGAGGCGACCCAGCGCCCGTCCCGCCGCTCGACCTCGATCACGACGCGGCCGTACACGTCGAAACGCAACCGGTCGCCGTCCGGTGTGTCCATGCCGGGCAGTGTGGCGGCCCTCCGGGCGCACACGACGGGTGCGCGGCGCTCCCGCTCACCGGGTACGAGCGGGAGCGCCGTTCGCTCACCCCAGCCCGGCGGCCTCCAGCGCCTCCTTCGCGGACTCGCCGAGCAGCCGGCCGGTGGCGAGGCGGGCGCGGACCTGGTCGGCGTAGCCGTCGTCGGCCATCACGCCCGCCAGGTAGCGCGCCTGCACGCCGGCGAGGATGCACGCCGAACGCCAGCGGTTGAAGGCGATCCAGTAGGGCAGGTCGGACACGTCCCGCCCGGTGATCCGCGCGTACCGGGCGACCAGCTCCTCCCGGGTCGGGAAGCCGGGGACGGTCGTCGGCCCCGGATCCGCGCCCTCGGGCAGCTCGTCCCCGGGCTCCTGCCAGAGCGAGACCAGGTAGCCCAGGTCGGCCATCGGGTCGCCGAGCGTGGAGAGCTCCCAGTCGAAGACCGCGCGGACCGTCCCGTCCGGGCCGAAGGTCATGTTCCCCGGCCGGAAGTCGCCGTGCACGATCCCGCGGGACTGCGGCGGGACGTGCGCGGCGAGCGCGGCGTGGATCTCGTCCAGCAACGCCAGCTCGGCGCCCTCCACCCCGGAGTTGCGGATCTGCTGGTGCCAGCGCGCGAGCTGGCGCTCGGCGAAGCCCTTCCGCGAACCCTCCAGCCCCACCGCCTCGGGATCGAGCGCGTGCAGCGCCGCCAGCACCTCGACGACGTGCTCCCCCGCCCGGGCGCGCGCCGCCGGCGTCAGCGACTTCGCGGCCGCGGGATCGGCGAGCACCGTGCCCTCGACGAAGTCCATGACGTAGAACTCCGCGCCGGTCACGGCCGGGTCGGCGCAGTAGGCGCGGGGCGGCGCCACCGGGACCGCGGTCGGCGCCATCGCCGAGATGAACCGCCACTCGCGACCCATGTCGTGCGCGGTGCTGAGCACGCCCCCGAGGGGCGGGCGGCGCAACGCGTAGGCGTGCCCCGCCGCGTCGTCGATCCGGTAGGTCAGGTTGGACCGCCCGCCGGCGACCAGCGTGAACCGCGCCGGACCGACGAAGCCGTCGACCTGCTCGGCCAGCCAGGTCTCGACGGCCGGCGTCTCGAGACCGGCCAGGGTGCCCGTCGTCGAACCCGTCATCGGCCCACGTACCTCGGCTCCCGCTTCTCCAGGAAGGACCGCACGCCCTCGCGGTGGTCCTCGGTGGCGAACAGTTCACCGAGCCGTGTGCTCACCCAGCGGCCCAGCTCGGTCCAGTCCGGGTCGAGCGCCTCCCGCAGCCCGGCCTTGAGCGCGCCGACGGCCAGCGGCGGGTTCGCGGCGATCCGCCCGGCCAGCTCGAGGGCCGTCGGGAGCAGCCGGTCGTCGTCGACGACCCGGCCGACCAGCCCGATCCGGCCGGCCTCCTCCGCGTCGATGATCTCGCCGGTGAACAGCAGCTCCGCCGCCTTCTCCCGGCCGACGAGCTGGGCGAGCCGGGCGATCCCGGCGACGTCGCTGCACAGCCCGCGCTTGACGAACAGCTCGCCGAACTTCGCCCGGCGCGCCGCCACCCGGAAGTCCGCCATCAGCGCCATCTCCATGCCCCAGCCGACCGCGGCGCCGTTGACGGCGGCGATCACCGGGACGTTCGACGTCAGCAGCGCGCCGGCCGCGGGGGTGAGCCGCGGTGCGGGCCGGGGCGGGCGCTTCTCCGGGTCGCCCCCGCCCATCAGCTCGCGGACGTCGTCGCCCGAGCAGAACGAGCGGCCCTCGCCCGTGATCACCAGGACCCGGGCGGTCGTGGTGCGGACCAGCTCCTCCAGCTCGTCGTACGTCCGACGGCGCAGGGCGTTGTGCACCTCCGGCCGGGCGATGGTGAGCACGCCGACGTGCCCGTCCTCCTCGTACCGGATATCGGTGAGCGCCGTGTCCGGGCTCGCGGTCATCCCTGCACCTCCGTGCGCAGCTCGCGCTTCAGGACCTTGCCGCTGGGGGTGCGCGGCAGCGGCTCCGCGCGGAACACGACCTGCTCGGGCACCTTGAACTCGGCCAGCCGCTCGCGGACGTGCTGCTGCAGTTCCTCCGCGGTCACCGCCGAGCGGGTGTTCACCACGGCCACGGCCTGCTCGCCGAGCCGCGCGTGCGGGATCCCGACGACGGCGACGTCGGCGACCGCGGGGTGCTCGAACAGCGCGGCCTCGACCTCGGCGCAGTAGATGTTCTCGCCGCCCCGGATGACCACGTCCTTCATCCGGTCCACGACGTAGACCCAGCCGTCGCGGACCAGGCCGAGGTCGCCGGTATGGAACCAGCCGTCGGTGAAGGCCGCGGCCGTGCCCTCCGGGTTGTTCCAGTACCCGCGCACCACGTTGGGCCCGCGGAACCAGAGCTCGCCGATCTCCTCCGGCCCGGCGTCCTCCCCCGTCGCGGGGTCGACGACGCGGATGTCCGCCCCCGGGGCGAGGCGGCCCACGCTGTCCGGGTGGGTCACGTAGTCCTGCCCGGTGTTGGAGACGACGGCGCTGGTCGTCTCGGTGAGCCCGTAGCCGTTGGCCGGCGAGACCAGCGAGGCGAACTGACTGTCGATCAGGCCGATGAGGTCGGGCGGGATCGGTGCCCCGCCCATGCTCAGCGCGGCCAGCGTGTCCAGCCCGCCGCCCTCGCGCGCGGCCTGCTCGACCAGCTGGCGCCCGACCGTCGGCACGCCCGAGACGCCGGTGAGCGCCTCCCGGCGGACCAGCTCGAGCGCCTCGACCGGGTCCCACCGGTACTGCGTGACGAGTTTCCCGCCGGTCAGCGCGGTGTAGGTCAGGCTGGTGATGCCGGCGATGTGGAACAGCGGGAAGGTGCACAGCCCGCCCGGCTGCGGCGCGCCCGGGTCCGGGTCCGGCGGGGCCCCGCCGTTGGCGATCGTCGCGGCCACCCGCGCGCCGAGCAGGGTGTTGAGGATGTTGGTGCAGTGGTTGCGGTGCGTCCCGACCGCGCCCTTCGGCCTCCCGGTGGTGCCCGAGGTGTAGAGGATGGTGGCGTCGTCGTCCGGCGCGATCGTGACGTCCGGGAGCTCCGCGTTCCGGTCCAGCGCGGCCAGCACCTCGGCCCACGGCCGGCCCCGCCCCTCCCCGCGAACCTCGATCATCGGCAGGTCGATGCCCTCGAGGATCGCGGCCCGCTCGCCGTCGGCCACGACGAGCCGCGCCTCGCAGTTGCCGAGCGCGTAGCGCAGCTCGGGGCCGGTCCACCAGGCGTTGAGCGGCACGAACACCAGCCCGGACACCTGGCAGGCGTAGAACCACGGCGCCCACTCCGGGTAGTTCCGCATGGTGACGGCCACCCGGTCGCCCTGCCGCAGCCCGTACTCGTCGTGCAGCAGCGTCGCCAGGCCGGCGACGATGCCGGCGTGCTGGGCGTAGGTGACGTGCTCGTCCCGGTAGACCGTGAACACGCGGTCGCCCCACGTGCGGGTGAGCTCGAACAGCTCCCGCAAGGTGTGCGGGCCGCGCTCATACACCCGCCACGGCACCCCGCGAACCTCGGTGTCGACCAGCGCGAACTCGCCCCCGGGCGCGGTGAAGGCGGCGGTGAGCTCGGCGCGCACGCTCCCGCCCGACGTGACCGTCATGCCCGGAACGCCAGGTCGAGGCCCGGGTAGGGCCACTCGGTCGCGTACAGCTTCCCGCGGCCGGAGGAGGTGATGTACGCGGTGCGCGAGTCCGCCCCGGCGAAGCAGATGTTGGTGACGAACGGGTCCGGCTCGGGCACCGGGACCTGCCGGTCGAGCGTGCCGTCCGGCCGGATGATGCTCACCGCCCCGGTGACCAGGGTGGCGACGCAGACGTTGCCGGCGCCGTCGACGGCCAGCGAGTCGAGCAGCTGGTAGCCGGGGAAGCCGTGCAGCAGGTTGGCCCCGCCCGGCCCGCGCGGCGGGTCGCCGCACGGCCCGAGGTGCGCCGGGCCGAGCACCTCCCACTCCCAGACCCGCCCGGTCTGGGTCTCGGCGACGTAGACCCGCGAGCCGTCCGGCGACAGCCCGACACCGTTCGGGGTCATCAGCGGGTGCACCACCTCGGTGATCGACGAACCGTCCGGCAGCGCGTAGCAGAGCCTGCCGACGTCCATCTCCCGGCCGCGGTTCTTGCCCAGGTCGGTGAACCAGAAGCCGCCCGCGGAGTCGAACACGATGTCGTTGGGCCCGCGCAGCGGCCGCCCGTCGACCTCCGTGTAGAGGTCCTTCACCTCACCGTCGAGGGTGACCCGCTGGATGCGGCCGCCGCTGTAGTCCGCGGGCTGGTGCCCGGGCGCGACGATGCCCTCCGGCCGGTCGTGCCACTCGAAGCCGCCGTTGTTGCAGACGTAGATCGCCCCGTCGGGGCCCACGGCGGCACCGTTGGGGCCGCCGCCGAGCTCGGCGACGACGTCGACCGAGCCGTCCGGCCACACCCGGGACAGGGTGCCGCGGCGGATCTCCACGAGGACCACGGAACCGTCGGCGAGGGCGATCGGCCCCTCGGGGAACTGCAGGCCGGAGGCCACCTCACGGAGGACGGGGGTGCCGGTGTCGGCGGGGTCGGCGGCGGGGTCGGCGCTGACCATGCGGGGTCTCCTTCCGACGCTGGAAGTGCGGGGGGGATCGTGCTGAACGATCGTTCAGGTCACGCTAGGAGGGGGTCCGGGCGGTGTCAACGGGCTCGCGCGTCACGAGCTCGCGCAGCACCGGTTTGCGGACCTTCCCGGTGGTGGTGCGGGGCAGCTCGTCGACCACGAGCACCCGGCGCGGGATCTTGTAGCCCGCCAGGTGGCCGCGGCAGAACTCGCGCACGCCCTCCTCGGTCGGGGTGCGCCCCTCGCGGGCCTCCAGCACCGCGACCACCAGCTCGCCCCACACCTCGTCGGGCTGCCCGACGACGGCCGCGGCGGCCACGTCCGGGTGCTGGTGCAGGATCTCCTCGACCTCGCGGGAGTACACGTTCTCCCCGCCGGTGAGGATCATGTCCTTCTTGCGGTCGACGATGTAGAGGTAACCCCGCGCGTCCCGGCGGGCGAGGTCGCCGCTGTGGAACCAGCCGTCCCGGTAGGCCTCCGCGGTCGCCTCCGGCCGGCCCCAGTACCCGGCGCACACCTGGTCGCCGCGGATCACGAGCTCGCCGACCTCGTCCGGGGCGGTGTCCCGGCCCTCGGGGTCGACGACCCGCACCGCGGAGAGCCACTGCGGCTTGCCGACGCTGGTCAGCAGGGCCTCGTCGGACTCCAGTGCCCGGACGTGGTCGGCCGAGCCGTGCACGACGACGTTGCCGGCCAGCTCCGTCATCCCGAACCCGGTCTGGAAGCGGACCTCCGGGAAGGCCGCCATCGCCTCGCGCAGCACCGCCGCGGGCATCGGGGCCGAGCCGTAGCTGATCCGGCGCAACGAGGAGAGGTCGAACTCGGGGAAGCGCGGGTGGCGCAGCAGCATCGCGAGCATCGTCGGCGCCACCGAGGTCTGGCTGACGCGGTGGTCCTGCACCGCCTCCAGGAACCCGACGGCGTCGTAGCGGCGCATCAGGACCATCGTGTCGCCCTTGAGGTGCGCCATCGGCACGCCGTAGCCGGCGATGTGGCACAGCGGCCACGGCATCAGCGCCACCCCGGGATCGTGGTCGTGCTCCCAGCTGAGCAGCGAGTTCATCACCGCGGCGACGACGTTGCGGTGGGTCAGCACCGCGCCCTTCGCCCGCCCGGTGGTGCCGGAGGTGTAGATCAGCCAGGCCGGCGAGTCCTCGTCCGGCACCGACAGCGCGCCGGGTTCGGCGAGCAGGTCCGACCAGGCCAGTGCCCCCTCGACCGGCCCGTCGACGCACACCAGCGTGCGGATCGACGGGACCTCGGCCATCGCCCGGCGCGCGGTCTCCAGGTACTTCCGTTCGGTGACGAGGACCGTCGGGGTCGAGTCCTCCAGGTTGAGCACGACCTCGCGCGGGCTCAACCGGTAGTTGAGGAACACCAGGGCCATCCCCGCCGTCGGGACGCCGTAGTAGGCCTGGATGTACTCGGGGTTGTTCTCGGTCAGGATCGCGATCCGGTCGCCCGGGGCGGCGTAGCGGGCCAGCCCGGTCGCGAGCGCCCGGACGTCCCGGTCGAGCTCCGCGAACGTCCAGCTCCGGTCCTCGAACACCAGCGCGGTCTCGTCCGCGCGCCGGGCGGCGGTGAAGGTCAGGATGTCGCCGATCCGCATTCGTGCTCCTTCGCACGGGTCAGGCCTGCACGGGTCGGCACTGCACGGGGCAGCACCGCCGGGGTCATTCGCCGGGGTGGGACAGGTACTTCGGGTTGGCCACGCGGAGCCGGTCGGTGATCGCCTCCCGCACCGCCGCCAGCAGCGCCGGGTCCTCCGGGTCGACGACGCCGGCGCGGATCGCGGCGGCGAGGTCGGCCTGGTCGGCGCGGCCGAAGCGGGCGAGCCGCTCGCGGTGCCGGCGCTCCTGCTCGGGGCCGAGCGCGAGCTCCCGCGCGACGGTGTCGACGACGTTGGCCGCGACCCGGGCGTTGAAGCTCAGCCGGCCCTGGGTGCCGGGCATGACGTCCTCGCGCAGGTAGAGCGCCACCGCCCCGAGCAGCTCCCGGCTCGTCGGGCGGCCGTGCAGGTCCGACGGCGGCGCCTCGGGGAGGTCCGGGAGCTCGGCGGGCAGGCCGAGCGCGAGGAACAGGTCGTGCTCCTGCTCGCACACCCGCCGGCCGATCGCGGCCAGCTCCACGGACGGGACCGCCCCGGAGAGGTGCCGCTCGGCCATGCCGCGGCAGCCCACGGCCCAGCGCGCGGTGCCGTAGACCTGCCACCAGCGCACCGCCTCGGGGTCCGGGCGGTGCCCGGCCACCTCGGCGTAGCCGTCGAGCAGCTGGTCCAGCGGGCCGAACCCGCCGACGGTCGGCGCGGCGCCGAACCGCCAGCACTTCACGCAGAGCCAGCCGAGGTCCTCGCGGGGGTCGCCGCGGTGCACGACCTCCCAGTCCAGGACCGCCTTGAGCCCGTCCGGCGCGACGATCATGTTGCCGTTGCGGAAGTCGCCGTGCACCACGGTCTCCGGCACGTCGGCCGGCCGGTTCCTCGCCAGCCAGTGCAGCGCGATCTCGATCGACGGCAGCGGCTCGCCCAGCTCGTCGTAGGTCTGCCGGAGCTGCTCCAGCGGGTCGCGGCGCTCCAGCCCGGGCACGTCGTCCGGCGGGATCGCGTGCACCCGCGCGACCGCGCGCCCCAGCTCGGCGGCCAGGGTGGTGCGGACCTGCGCGTACTCGGGGTCGCGCAGCAGCCGGCGGGCGAGCGTCTCCCCGTCGACGTGCCGGGTCACCAGGTACGGCGCCCCGACGACCGCCGGGTCCGTGCCGTGGTCCACCAGCGGCGGCACCGGCACGCCGGCCCGCTCCGCGGCCGCGATCGCCCGCGCCTCCATGGCCATGCCGTCCGGCCGGCCGGGGCCGGGCGGGTCCCGGCGCAGCACGAGGCGGTGCGCGGTGCCGCCGGCGCGGGCGGTGAAGGACCAGGTCTCGCGGCTCGCGCCCCCGGTCAGCCGGTGCAGCCCGACGACCTCGACGGGCTCGCCGAGGACCTCGGTCAGGCGGGCGCCGAGCAGCCCCGCGAGCACGGCCGGGTCCGCGGGGTCACCGGTCGGCAACCGGGTGTCGGTGGTGGCGGTCATGCCGCACCCCCGCCCGTCAGCCCGGTTCGCCGTCCCAGGGGCCGGGGTCCACCGCGTCGACCATGTCCAGGGCGAGGCGCTGGTAGCGGCGCACCATCTCCTCGCGCGAGGCGGGCCCCTCCGGCGAGAACCAGCTGGCGACGCCCGTGCACATCACGACGATCGCCCGCGAAGCCTCGCCCGGGAGCGGGGTGCGGAACGCACCGGTCTCCACGCCCCGGGCCACCACCTCGTCGAACATCCGCTGCTGCGCGTGCCGCTTGGCCAGGTGCGGGGTGCGCACCGGCTCCTCCAGCGCCCGCAGCTCGCTGGTGCCCAGCAGCGTGCCGCGCTGGTCCTCGAGGTGGAACAGCACCTGCACCTCGACCAGCGCCCGCAGCCGGTCCGCCGGGTCGTCCCCCGCGGACTCCAGCGCCTCGCGGGTCCGCGCCAGCAGGGCCTCGATCCCCCGCTCCATGATCATCGCGAGGACGGCCTGCTTCGACGGGAAGTGGTGGTACAGCGCCGCGGGGCTCAGCCCGGCCCGCAGCGCGATGTCCCGCACCGACGTCCCGTGGTAGCCGTGCTCGGCCATGGTCGCGATCGACGCCTCGAGGATCGCCGCGTCGCCCGGCGGCGCGTTCGGGGGCCGCGAGGCGGGCTGGTGCGCTCGCGCCATCGGTCCCTCCCCCGTCCGTCGGCCCGCCCGGCACCCCGGACGGTTGCGGGAAGGCTACCCGGCTGCGCCGCAGCGGGTCGGGCGGCGTCATTTGATCGCCAACGGGTTGATCGGCGAGCCGAGGGCCCGGCTGAACTTGATCGGCGGCGCGGTGAGGAAGAACTCGTAGCGGCCGTCCTCGGCGCAGTCCGCCGAGAGCTCCTCGAAGTCGAGGATCTCGCCGAGCGTCATGCCCATGTCCCGGATCAGCACCATGTGCACGGGCAGCTGCTCGCCGGGGATCTCCCCCGGGAGCACCTCGATCGCCCAGTTGTCCGAGCAGACCGCGGCCACCTCGTGCTCGTGCAGCCATTCGCAGCAGTCCAGGCCGAGCCCGGGCTCGCCGGCCATGAACGCCGCGGCGTCGTTCTCCACCAGGAACTTGCGCCGCCAGCCGGTGCGCACGAGCAGGATGTCGCCACCCTGCAGCGCGACGCCCTGCGCGGCCATCGCCGCGTCGAGCTCCTCCGGCGTGACCACCTCGCCGGCCTCCAGCCACTCGACGCCGCGGTGCCGGGCGACGTCGACCAGCACGCCGCGGCCCGCGATGCCCTTGGCCTGCTTGTCGATCGAGTTCGCACTCGTGCCGTGCGGGCTCACCGCGGAGGCGGGGAACCCGTTGTAGAGCTGGTCGTCGTAGAAGACGTGGGCGAGCCCGTCCCACTGCGACGCGCTCTGCAGCGGCATGAACACGTAGTCGTCGGCGTAGTGGAAGGCGCCCGGGAAGTCCTGGTCCGCGCCGGTCTCGGACACCAGGATCATCGGGTTGATCCGGCCCCCGCCCGGCTGCGGGCCACCCCGGCCGAACGGGATGCCGAGGTCGAAGATCTTCCCCTCACGCACGAGCCCGGCCGCCGCGGCGACCCGCTCCGGCGTGAGCAGGTTGGTGGTCCCGCGCTCGTCGCGGACGCCGTCGCGGTCCCACCGCCCCCAGTTCGAGAGCCGCTTGCCGAGTGCCCTGAAGTCCTGCATCAGCGCACCTTGTTGGGCCCGGCGAAGCCGAACAGGTAGCCGGCGACCTTGCGCATCTGGACCTCCTCGGCGCCCTCGGTGATCCGGTAGCGGCGGTGGTGGCGGTAGATGTGCTCGAAGGGCTGGTGACGGGAGTAGCCCAGGCCGCCGTGCACCTGCATGGCCCGGTCGGCGGCGTCGCAGACGAACCGGTTGGCCCGGTAGTTGCACATCGAGACCTTGTCGCTGATCTCCATGTGCGGCACCCGGTCGAGCTCCCAGGCGGTCTTGCGGACCAGCCCGCGCAGCATCTCCGCCTCGGTCTGCAGCTCCACCAGCGGCCACTGGATGGCCTGCCGGGTGGCCAGCGGCGCGCCGAAGGTGACCCGCTTGCGGGCGTACTCCACGGCCCGGTCGATGCAGAACTGGCCGGCCCCGACCCCGGAGGCGGCCTGGCGGATCCGGTTCTCGTGCACGAAGGTCTGCGCCACGGCCAGGCCCTCGCCCTCCTCGCCGAAGATCGCCGAGTGCGGCACCCGGACGTCGCGGATGGTCACCTCGGCGTGGTCGGTGGGCATGTTGAACGTCCACCAGTGGAAGTCGACCGAGAAGCCCGGGGTGTCGGTGGGCACGAAGAACGCGGTGATCCCGCGGGCGTCGCCGTCCTTGCCGGACGTGCGGGCGAACACCACGTCGTGGGTGGCCGAGTGCATCCCGGAGTTCCACCGCTTGGCGCCGTTGATGATCCAGTCCCCGTTGCCGCTGCCGTCGCGGACCGCGCGGGTCTCCATCCAGGTGGCGTCCGAGCCGTGGTCGGGCTCGGTCAGGCCGAACCCGATCCGGGCCTGGCCGGTCAGCATCGGCTCGAGGTACTCCTCCTTCTGCTCCGGGGTGGCGAAGGCGAGCAGCATGTGCGCGAACGGGAAGTTCCCGACCACCGACGACTCGTTCTGCAGGTCGTTGTGCAGACCGAGACCCTTGCGCGCCAGGTGCTCGCGGATCACGGCCATGTCGAAGTTGGTGCCGTCCTGCCCGCCGACCTCCTTGGGCAGCGCGTAGCGCAGCCACCCGGCCGCGTCGGCGCGGCGACGCATCTCGCGCAGCAACTCCTCCCACTCCGGGCGCGGCGTGCCCCCGGCCTCGAAGTCGGTGCGCGCCCACTCACGGCGGTGGTCGAAGAACCGCTCGTTGTCGTCCTGCGCCTGAAGCGGCACGATCTCCCGCTCGATGAACGCGTCGAGCTCCTCGAGCTTCTGGGTCAGCTCCACCGGCAGTGCGAAATCCACGGGCCCTCCTTAACGATCGTTCAGCTAGGATGCATCGGCACGGGCGCCGAGGGAAGGGGTCGGATGCAGGAGATCCGGTACGAGGTGGCGGAGAGGGTCGCCACCCTCACCATCGACCGCCCCGCGAAACGCGGGGCCATGACCTACGCCATGCTGGAGGAGTTCACGGCCCGGATCGACGAGGCCGGGCACGATCCCGACGTCACGGTCCTGCTGGTGACGGGGGTGCCCGGCAGTTTCTGCGCCGGGATCGACCTGGCCGATCTGGCAGGTCGCTCGCCCGACCAGCGCGGCGCGGTGCGCTCCCGGGAGATCCCGGCGCTGATGGAGTGCCCCAAGCCGGTGCTCTGCGCGGTCGACGGGATGGCCGTCGGGATGGGGGCGGAGTTCGCCACCCAGGCCGACCTGCGGCTCGTCTCCACCCGGGCGCGGTTCCGGTGGAACTTCGTGCACCGCGGGCTGGTGTCGGACACGGGAGCGGGATCGTGGCTGCTGCCCCGCCAGATCGGCACGCCGGCCGCGCTGCGCCTGCTCTACACCGGGGACGACCTGGGCGCCGACGAGGCCGTCTCGCTCGGGTTCGCCGTCTCGGCGCACTCGCCCGAGGAGCTGCCGGAGGCGGCCCGGGCGCTGGCGGTGAAGATCGCCACGGCGTCGCCCTTCGCGCTGGCCCGGACCAAGAAGCTCGTGCTCGACGGCGCGGGCATCGGGATGGCCGAACACGTCGCCGCGACGCGGGAGGCGCTCGCCGAGTGCTTCGCGTCGGAGGATCATGCCGAGGGGGTCGCGTCGTTCCTGGAGCGGCGACCGGCCCGGTTCACGGGGAGGTAGGAGTGACCGAGGTGTCCGAGACATCCGAGACGTCCGCGCAGCGGGTGACCGTCGAGATCACGGACGGGGTGGCCGACGTCCGGCTGGCCCGGCCGGACAAGCGCAACGCGCTCGACCCGGCGATGTTCGCCGCCCTCGTCAGGACCGGTGAGCGGCTGCGGACCGAGCCCGGCCTGCGGGCGGTGGTGCTCTCCGGCGAGGGCCCGGACTTCTGCGCCGGGCTGGACTTCGGGTCCTTCCGGGCCATGCGGGACGGGGAGCGGCTCTCCGCCACCGCCGACCTCCCGCCGGGCGACGGGCCGGCCAAGGCCACCGGTCAGCGGGCGGCGTCCGTCTGGGCGCAGGTGCCGGTGCCGGTGATCGCGGCGATCACCGGCAACGCGCTGGGCGGCGGACTGCAGGTCGCGCTCGGCGCCGACATCCGGATCGTCGCGCCCGACGCCACCCTCTCGGTCCTCGAGGTCAAGTGGGGCCTGATCCCGGACATGACCGGCACCCAGGTGCTGCCCGAGCTGGTCGGGCGGGACGTGGCCAAGGAGCTGACGTTCACCGGGCGCAAGGTCAGCGGCGAGGAGGCCGCGGCCCTCGGCCTGGCCACCCGCGTCGATCCCGACCCGCACAAGGCGGCACTGGAGCTGGCCCGGGAGATCGCCGGGCGCAACCCGCACGCGATCCGCGCGGCCAAGCGACTGCTGGAGAGCTCGGGCCGGGTCGACGCCGAGACCCAGCTCGCCGCGGAGCAGACCGAGATCGGCGCGCTGATCGGCAGCCCCAACCAGGTGGAGGCGGTCACGGCGTCGTTCGAGAAGCGGGCCCCCCGGTTCAGCGACTGATTCGTGAGTTCCTACTGCCGCGGAAGGGGCGGTAGGCACTCACGACGGGCGTGACCTGCGGCGATGCCGGTATCGGACGTCGCCACCGGGACCGGGGGTCGGGGTCGTCGGAAGCCGGGTTGTCGGAGCCGGGATCCTCGGAAGCCGGGCCCTCGGAAGCGGGGCCGGGGCGGAGCTGGACGGCGACGTGGACCCGCCCGGGCCTCGCACACCCGGATGGTGTGCGGAACACCCGCTGCGACCCCGCACACCCGCCAGAATGCCGTCGCACACCATGGCGTGAACTCGCACACCCTGTCGACGAGGTGTGCGGCGACGCGCCGGTTGTGTCGGCCTTCGTCAGGTTCGTGGGCGTTCGCGAGTTGGACGCTCGAAACCGGGTGCCGATCCGCAACTGCGTGGAAATCGGCAGCAAGCACACCCGCTCGTACCTTCCACACGCCGTCGACAGGTTGTGCCGCACTCGCTCCGGTTGTGTCACGCGGCCATGGCGGAGGTGCCGCGCACCTTGGGGGTGTGTTGCGCTCTGTCGGGTGTGCGACCACCCTCTGGCCGAGGGGTCGCGCTCCTCGACGGCCCGGCACACCCGCTCGGACCTCCCACACGCCGTCGACGGGTTGTGCCGCGCTCACCCCGGTTGTGTCACGCGGCCATGGCGGAGGTGCCGCGCTCCTTCGGGTGTGCCGCCCTCCTTCGGATGTGCCACCACGCCACGGCGGAGGTGCCGCGCTCCTTCGGGTGTGCCGCGCTCCTTCGGGTGTGCCGCGACCGTGACCGACGGCCGCCGCTCGGGGTCGCGGCCGAACCGACCCGCAGCTCATCTGGGGTCGTGCGCACCTCCTGCGGGCCGGCAGCGGCACTCACAGGTCGCCGAGGTCCACCAGGAAGGCGATCTCCTCCGGGGAGTACCAGGCGAGCTCGTGGTCCTCGGCCTCGCCGACGAGGAACTCGGCGTCGAGGTCGCCCAGGTCCGCCTTGTCCACGACCGCGGCCGCCTCCCGCACCGCGTGCTCGGCCTCCTCGGTGTCGACGTGCACCGCGGCGATCGCGGTCATCGGCACGGCACCGGTGATGCGGACCGCGCCGTCGTCGAGGTCGGGCCGCAGGGTGACGTCGTCGAGGTCGGCGGCCACCACCACCCGCCGCGACGGCACCTGGTCCTCGCCCAGCCCGAACTCCACGGCGAGCAGGCGCAACGACGCCCGCGCCGCCTCACCCATCGCGGCGTACTCCAGCTCCTCGTCGTCGCCGGACACGTAGGCCTCCCGCAGCCGGGGGGTCAGCGCGAAGGCCGTCCCCCCGATGGGGTCGAACCGTCCGGTCTTGACCAGCTTCCGCAGCATCGGCCAGGTCCCGGGGATGTAGATCCGCACGGTCTCTCTCCTGCTCTCAGCGGCTCGCGGCCAGCAACTCGTCCAACGCCTCGTCGACCAGCCCGGCGAGGACGTCGACGTCCGGCATGGCGTCCCGGTCGCCGTTGAACCCGTAGTACACCCCGCCGTCGTAACTGGTGAGCCCGATCGCGAGCGCCTGCCCCTTGGCGAGCGGCACGACCGGGAACATCTCCAGCATGCGCGCTCCGGCGGCGTAGAGGGGGAACTGCGGGCCGGGGACGTTCGTCACGACGAGGTTGAAGATCCGTCTGGAGATCCCGCTCGCGGCCCGCGCGCCCAGCGCGTGCAGGGTCGGCGGCGCGAACCCGCCGATCCGGACCAGGGTGTCGGCGCCGACGTTGCGGCCGGTGGAGGTGTGCTCGCGCATCGCGTGCGTGACGTGGTGCAGCCGCACCACCGGGCTCGGCTCCCCCACCGGCAGGTCGACCAGGAACGAGGACACGCGGTTGCCGAGCGAGCCCGAGGTGGCCGAGCTGGGCACGTCGGCCTCGCCGCGTACGGACATCGGCACCATCGCCCGCACGGTCGCCCCCGACGTCACCGGCTCGCCGCGGGAGAGCAGCCAGTTCCGCAGGGCCCCGGAGACCACGCTCAGCACGGCGTCGTTGACCGTGCAGCCGTGCGCGGCGCGGATCCGCCGGTAGGCCTCGAGGTCCGTGCGCGCGATCGTGAAGCGGCGCTGCGTGGAGATGTGGACGTTGAGCGGGGTGCCCGGCGCCGGGCGGGAGGCCGTGCGGGCCATGGTGACCAGCTTGCCCGCCATGCCCGCGAGCTTGGTGGCGGTCGCGACCGCGTCCCCGGTGGCGGAGCGGACGTTGTCGACGATCTCGCCCGGGCGGGAGACGGCGTCGCTCACGGCCTCGGCGATCAGCCGGAGGTCGCTCGGCTCCGGCCGCGGCATCCACACCTCCTCGACGCCGGGCCGCGTGTCGGGCGAGACGTCGAGGATCACCTGGGACAGGTCGATCGCCGAGATGCCGTCGACCATGGCCTGGTGGGTCTTGGTGACGACGGCGACCCGGTTCTTCTCCAGGCCCTCGACCAGGTACATCTCCCACAGCGGCCGGGTGTGGTCGAGCGGGCGGGACATCAGGCGCGCGACGAGCTCGCACAGCTGCTCGTCCGTGCCCGGGCGGGGCAGGGCGGAGCGGCGGACGTGGTAGGCGACGTCGAACTCGGTGTCGTCCACCCACACCGGCCGGGCGAGGTTGCCCGGCACGTGCCGGACCTTCTGCCGGTAGCGCGGCACCAGCGACAGGCGCTGTTCCACCAGCCCGACCAGCTTCTCGTAGTCCAGCCCGCCCTTGCCGGACCGCTTGAAGACGGCCACGCCACCCACGTGCATCGGCGTGGTCGACTGCTCCAGATAGAGGAACGAGGCGTCGAGCGCGGAGAGCCGGGGCGGCATGGTCGCGATCCTACGTGCGCGTGCGACCCTGCACGGGTGGCATCGCCGGTCTCGCCGAAGGACTCCTTCATCACCGTCTACGGCCGCAAGCCCGTGCTCGAGGCGCTCGACGACGAGTCGCTGGCCGTCGACAAGGTGATCATCGCCGAGGGCACGCGCGGGGACTCGGTGCGCGCCATCACGGACGCGGCCCGCCGCCGCGGGGTGCCGGTGCAGCGCGCGAGCGCGCACCGGGTGAAGGTGCTGGCGGGCAACGGCCGCCACGACCAGGGGGTGCTGGCGGACGTCGTCGCGCCGCGGATGGCACCGGTGCCGGTGTTCCTGCGCGACCTCGGCTCCCGGCGCCCGGCGCGGGTGCTCGTGCTCGACCGGGTCACGAACCCGTCGAACGTCGGCATGATCCTCCGGACGGCCACGGGCGCGGGTCTCGACGGCGTGCTCCTGCCCCGGCGCGGTGTGCCCGCGATCGACCCGCTGGTGATCAAGGCCTCGGCGGGGGTGGCGTTCTCCGCGCCGGTGCTGCGCTCGGCGACCGCCGAGGAGGGGCTCGCGCAGCTCAAGGAGGCCGGGTTCGGGATCTTCGGGCTCGACGCCGGCGGGGCCGACCTGCTCGCGGCCGACCTCCCGCCCCGGGTCGCGCTGGTGCTCGGGAACGAGACGGACGGGCTCTCCGACGCCGTGCGCCCCCTGCTCGACGACCTGCTCGCCATCCCGCTGATGGGCGGGGTGGAGTCGCTCAACGTCGCCAGCGCCGCCGCCGTCGCCGCCTACGAGCTGCACCGCCGCCGCTGAGCCCACCCGGACGAGCGAACGGCGCTCTCCTGCGGGAGGTGTGGACGAACGCGCCGCTCGCCCGTCAGCCGGGCGTCAGGCGGACTAGCCTCGCGGCATGGTCCAGCGACGGATGCCCAAGCCGAAGGAGCTGCTGCCCCTGCTGCGGCCCGCCCCCTTCGTCCGCGACGCGACCGACCGCCGGCTGCGGCGCGCCGCGTCGATCGCCGATCTGCGCGAGATCGCCCGCCGCCGCACCCCGCGCGCCGTGTTCGACTACACCGACGGCGCCGCGGACGGCGAGCTCTCCCTGAACCGGGCGCGGGACGCCTGGTCCCGCATCGAGTTCACCCCGACGGTGCTGCGGGACGTCAGCGCGGTCGACCTGGGCCGCGACATGCTGGGCGCGCGCTCGGCCCTGCCGTTCGCTCTCGCACCCACCGGTTTCACCCGCATGATGGGTACCGAGGGCGAGCCCGCCGTCGCGTCCGTCGCGGCCGACGCGGGCATCCCGTACACGCTGTCCACGATGGGCACCACGACCATCGAGGAGGTCGCCGAGGCCGCCCCCGCCGCCCGCAGGTGGTTCCAGCTCTACCTGTGGCGGGACCGGGCGTTCGCGAAGGACCTGGTCCAGCGCGCGGCCGCCGCCGGCTACGACACGCTGATGCTCACCGTCGACACACCCGTCGGCGGCAACCGGCGCCGGGACGTGCACAACGGCCTCACCATCCCGCCCGCGCTCACCCTGCGCACCTTCCTCGACGGGGCGCTGCACCCGCACTGGTGGTTCGACCTGCTCACCACCTCGCCGCTGACCTTCGCGACCCTCGAGCGCACCGAGGGCACGGTCGCCGACCTCATCAACCGGGTCTTCGATCCTGCCCTGACCATGGACGACGTCGAGTGGTTGCGCGGGGCGTGGCCCGGCAAGCTGATGATCAAGGGGATCCAGAACGTGGCCGACGCCCGCCGGGTCGTCGACGCCGGGGTCGACGCGGTGCTGCTCTCCAACCACGGCGGCCGGCAGCTGGACCGCGCGCCCGTCCCGGTGGAGCTGGTCGAGCCGACGGTGCAGGAGGTCGGCGACTCCGCCGAGGTCTACGTCGACACCGGGATCATGCACGGGGCGGACGTGGTGGCGGCCGTCGCGCTCGGCGCGCGCGGTGCGCTGGTCGGCCGGGCGTACCTCTACGGGCTGATGGCGGGCGGGCGCGCGGGCGTCGCGAAGGCCGTCGACATCCTGACCGGGGAGATCACGCGGACCATGCAGCTCCTCGGCATCACCTCCGTCGACGACCTGCGCCGCGAGCACGCGAGGCTTCGCCCGATCGGGTGACTCCCGGCGTTGCGCGCCCCGGCCAGGAGGTCCACGGTGGCGACATGGGTTTCATGGACAAGGCCAAGGAGATGCTCGGCAAGCACGACGACAAGGTCGACCAGGGCCTCGACAAGGCCGGTGACGCGGCCAAGCAGAAGTACGCCGGGCACGACGACCAGATCGACAAGGGTGTCGACTTCCTCCAGCAGAGGACCGGTGAGGGCGACACCACCGCCGCGCCGCCGCCGGCGCCGGAGGGCGAGCAGCCCCCGCCCCCGCCCCAGCAGTGACCCCTGACCCTCTCGGCCGACCACCACGGCTGTCCGTCGCGGCGCCGCCCTCCGGGGCGGCGCCGCCGTCGTCCCGGCCCGGTCTCACCAGTCGAAGAGGATCTCCAGCTCGCGCAGGGTCGCGTCGGGATCGGTGTGCCGGACCCCGACCGCCCCGGCCGCACTCGCGCCGCGGACGTTGACGGGCAGGTCGTCGACGACCACGCAGTCGCCGGGCGCGAGCCCCAGCCGCTCGGCGGTGCGCCGGAACGCCTCCGGATCGGGTTTGCGGGCGCCGGTCGCCCCACCGAGGACCACGGCGTCGAACCGGGCGGCATACTCCGCCGGGACGCTGTGGGCGTCGGAGAGCAGGGCGACGCGCAGCCCCGCCGCCCGCGCGCGGGCCGGCAGCTCGGCCATCTCCGGCCCGTCGGTGAGCACGCCGCCGTAGTCGAGGATCAGCCCGCGCAACGCCGTCACGCCAGCCGCCCCTCGACCGCCGCCAGGACCTGGCCCAGGTAGCGGCGCACCGTCGGCTCCTCGCCCGGCAGCGCGTCCCGCAGGGCCCGGTCCACCTGGTCGGCGACCGCCACGCGGCGCCGCCGGCCGCTGTCGGTGAGGTACACCCGGACCACCCGCCGGTCGTCCGCGTCGCGTTCGCGCCGGACGTCGCCGGCCCGCTCGAGGGCGTCGACGACCGGGGTGAGGGTCGCCGGGGTGAGCCCGAGCCGCCCGGCGAGCTCGCGGTGCGGCACCCCGTCCTCGCCGCTCAGCGCCGCGAGGAGGTCGAGCGCGGTCGCCGAGAGCCCGTGCGCGGCCACCACCCGCTGGCGGAACCGGGCGAGCGTCGCGCCGGTCGCGATCAGGAGCCGGTCCAGCGGCTGCTCGCCCACGCCGCGCACCTTAGCCGCCCGAACCATCAGGCCGCTGATGGTTCGGCGGCGAAGTACCCCGATCGGCTCCGCGGCGGGCGGGACGGCCGCACGCTCGAGCCATGACGCTCACCGCCCCGGGACCCGTGCTGCCGGTCTTCGGCACGGTCGTCTACGAGCCGGCCCTGGAGCCGCCGGACGCAGACCTGCCCGCCCTCGACGGGGGCTGGGCCGTGCAGGGCGACCCGCCCCCGGCCTCCGAGGAGACCCAGCCGCCGACTCCCGAGGTCGCCGACCCGGTCCTCGGCCGCAGGCCGAAGGCCGAGGCGCACGACGGGACGGCGGCGGCGGCGACGACCGACCGCGCAGAACGCTCGGCATCGGGCGGTGGGGCACTGCCGAGCACCCGGACCGGTCCCGCGGGGGACGAGGTGCCCCGGACGCCGCCGCCCGGGTCCGCGCGCCGGGAGCGGGAACGGGCGCTCGCGGCCCGGCGACGGGCGGAGCTCGTCGTGCGCACCGCGCTCGAGGTGCTCGACGGCCGCCGTCCGGTCACCCAGCTCGCCCCGTTCGCCGCGCCCCCGGTCCTGCGGTACGTGAGCGCCGGGGTCCCACGGCGCGGACACGGGGCCGCGGCCGGGGCGTCCCTGCGCTCGCTGCACGTGAGCCTGCCGGCGCGCACCGCCGCCGAGGTCGCGGCCGTCTGCCGGTTCGGCACCCGGTTCCGCGCCCTCGCCGCCCGCCTCGAGCTCACCGGTCAGGGCGAGTGGCGGTGCGTCGCCCTCCGGGTGGTCTGAGGCCGGGCGCTCAGCGCTGCTTGCGCGCCGCCCGCTCCTGACGCCGGCGCTCGGCCCGGTTGGTCCCCGCGCCCTGCGGCTGCCGTTGGGCGCCACCGCCGCGCTGACCACCCCGCTGGCCGCCGCGGGTGACGACCTCGCCGCCGTCGTCGCTCGGGCCGCTGTAGCTGAGGTTCTGCTGCGGCGGGCCGGCGCGGAAGGCGGTGGGCAGGACCGACGTCGGGGTCTCGTCCGGGCGGCCGTCGGCGGCCAGGGCGGCCGGGACGCGCGGGATCCGGCTGGTGACCGGTTCGGCGGCCGGCGCGCTCGACGGGGCGGCCGCGGCACCCTGCCGGGCACCGGCCCCGTTCTGGCCGGCACCGTTCTGGCCCGCACCGTTCTGGCCCGCACCGTTCTGGCCGGCGCCGTTCTGTGCCGCGGGCGCCGCCCCGGCCGGCACCGCCCCGGCCTCGGGCGACTCCTGGACCTGCACCACGACGTTGAACAGGTGCCCGACCGTCTCCTCCTTGATGCCGTCGAGCATCGCGGTGAACATGTCGTAGCCCTCGCGCTGGTACTCGATCACCGGGTCGCGCTGGGCCATGGCCCGCAGCCCGATGCCCTCCTTGAGGTAGTCCATCTCGTAGAGGTGCTCGCGCCACTTGCGGTCGATGACCTGCAGCAGGACCTGCCGCTCGAGCTCGCGCATGCCCCCCTGCGCCCCGATCAGCTGGTCCATCTCGGCCTCGCGCACCGAGTAGGCGCGCTCGGCGTCGGCGATCACGGCCTCCTCGATGCGCTCGGCGGTCAGCTCGTCGAGGCCGCCCTCGTCCGGGTCGCCGTCGACGAGGTCCTGCCACTTGATCGCGATCGGGAACAGCTGGCCGAGCGCGGTCCACAGCTTGTCGAGGTCCCAGTCCTCGGCGTAGCCCTCGGAGGTGGCGCCCTCGACGTAGGCGTGGATCACGTCGTGCAGCATGTGCCGCGTCTGTTCCTGGACGTCCTCGCCCGCGAGGACCCGGCGGCGCTCGGCGTAGATCACCTTGCGCTGCTGGTTGAGCACCTCGTCGTACTTGAGGACGTTCTTGCGGATCTCGAAGTTCTGCTGCTCGACCTGCGTCTGCGCGCTGCGGATCGCCCGCGTGACCATCTTGGCCTCGATCGGGACGTCCTCGGGCAGGTTGAACCGGGTCATGATCGACTCGACCATGGCGCCGTTGAACCGCCGCATGAGGTCGTCGCCGAGCGAGAGGTAGAAGCGGGACTCGCCCGGGTCGCCCTGCCGGCCGGAGCGGCCGCGCAGCTGGTTGTCGATGCGCCGCGACTCGTGCCGCTCGGTGCCGAGCACGTAGAGCCCGCCGGCCGCGCGCACCTCCTCGGCCTCGGCCGCGACCTGCTTCTTCATCCGCGCGACGGTCTCGTCCCAGGCCGCCTCGTACTCCTCGCGGTGCTCCACCGGGTCCAGCCCGCGGCTGCGCAGCTCGAGGTCGGCGAGGAAGTCCGGGTTGCCGCCGAGCATGATGTCCGTACCGCGGCCGGCCATGTTGGTGGCGACGGTGACCGCGCCCGCGTGCCCCGCCTGCGCGACGATCATCGACTCGCGCTCGTGGTGCTTGGCGTTCAGCACCTCGTGCGGGACCTGGCGCGCCACCAGCAGCTTCGACAGGTACTCGGACTTCTCGACGCTCGTCGTGCCGACCAGCACCGGCTGGCCCTTGCGGTGCTTCTCGGCGATGTCGTCCGCGACCGCCTCGAACTTGGCCGCCTCGGTCTTGTAGATCAGGTCGGCCTGGTCGAGCCGGATCATCGGGCGGTTGGTCGGGATGACGACGACGTGCATGTCGTACGTCTGGTGCAGCTCGGCCGCCTCGGTCTCGGCGGTACCGGTCATGCCCGAGAGCTTCTCGTAGAGGCGGAAGTAGTTCTGCAGCGTGATGGTGGCCAGGGTCTGGTTCTCCGCCTGGATGTCCACCTTCTCCTTGGCCTCGATGGCCTGGTGCATGCCCTCGTTGTAGCGGCGCCCCGCCAGCACGCGGCCGGTGAACTCGTCGACGATCAGGACGTTGCCGTCCCGGACGATGTAGTCCTTGTCCTTCTTGAACAGCTCCTTGGCCTTGAGCGCGTTGTTCAGGTAGCCGACGAGCGGGGTGTTGGCCGCCTCGTAGAGGTTGTCGATGCCGAGCTGGTCCTCGACGAACGCCACGCCCTCCTCGGTGACGCCGATGGTGCGCTTGCGCTCGTCGACCTCGTAGTGGACGTCCCGCTTGAGCAGCGGCGCCATCCGCGCGAACTCCTGGTACCAGCGGGCGCTCTGCTCGGCCGGCCCGGAGATGATCAGCGGGGTGCGGGCCTCGTCGATGAGGATCGAGTCCGCCTCGTCGACGATCGCGAAGTGGTGCCCGCGCTGCACCATGTCCGCGGCGTTCCACGCCATGTTGTCGCGCAGGTAGTCGAAGCCGAACTCGTTGTTCGTGCCGTAGGTGACGTCCGCGGCGTACATCGTGCGGCGCTGCGAGGGGGTCATCTCGGCGAGGATCACGCCGACCTCGAGGCCCAGGAAGCGGTGGATCCGGCCCATGTTCTCCGAGTCGCGGCGGGCCAGGTAGTCGTTCGTGGTGACGACGTGCACGCCCTTGCCGGTGAGCGCGTTGAGGTAGCTGGGCAGCACACAGGTCAGGGTCTTGCCCTCACCGGTGCGCATCTCCGCGACGTTGCCCAGGTGCAGGGCCGCGCCACCCATCAGCTGGACGGGGAAGGGGCGCTGGCCCAGGGTGCGCTTGGCCGCCTCGCGGACCACCGCGAACGCCTCGGGCAGCAGGTCGTCGAGGCTCTCCCCGTCCGCGTGCCGCTCGCGGAACTCGTCCGTCTTCGCGCGCAGCTCGGCGTCGGAGAGCGGCTCGATCTCGGGCTCGAGCGCGTCGATGTGCGCGGCGATCCTGCCGAGCCGTTTCACCAGCTTCGTCTCACCGGCACGGAGCAGGCGGTTCAACAACGGCACTGGTCGACCTCATTCGCGATCGCGGTCTCGGGCGCGGTCCTGCGGGCCCGACGGGCGCCGGAGGACCGGGGCGGACGCCGGCGCACGGCAGACACCCGCGAACCATGGTAGCCATCGGCGCGGCGACCCCTCACCGTGCAACGACCCCGGACCCTCGCGGGTTCCGGGGTCGTCGCCGTCGGATCCGGTGGACGGGCGCCGGGACGCGGGCGTGCCGCACCCCGGCGCCCTCGTGGGCAGGGCCGGTGGGTCCGCCCGATCAGCCGCCGAGACTGATCACGCCGTAGTCGTAGCCGCGGCGCCGGTAGACGACCGAGGGGGTGCCGCTCTCGGCGTCCGCGAAGAGGTAGAAGTCGTGGCCGACCAGCTCCATCCGGGAGAGCGCCTCGTCGACGCTGATCGGTTCGCTCGAGTGCTGCTTGCGCCGCACGATGCGGCCGGGGACGTTCTCCTCCTCGTCGGTCTCGTACCCGGCGGTGTCGTGGCCGGACTCCTGCGCGGCGTCGAGGTGCTCGGTGTGGTCGCGGGGGCGGGGCACGTCGACCTCGGGGATGGTCTCCTCGGTCTCCGGGAGGGTGTCGAGCACGGCGACGGCAGAGCCGGCGGTCACGGCGCCACGCCCGGCCATGACGCGGGAGCGTCGGTCGTTGAGCCTGCGGCGGTCGTGCGAGCGCCGCATCCTGCTCTCGAGCTTGTTCACCGCGCAGTCCAGCGCGCCGTAGAAGTCCTGTGCACAGGCCTCGGCGCGGATGACGGGGCCGCGGCCCCGCGCGGTGATCTCCACGCGCTGACAGATCTTGGCCTGCCGGCGGTTCGGCTCGTGGAAGAGCTCGACCTCCATCCCGACGATCTTGTGGTCGTACCGTTCGAGCCGGGTCAGCTTCTCTTCCACATGGATCCGGAAATGGTCCGGGACCTCGACGTTCCGGCCGGTGACGACAATCTCCACTCGACTTCCCTCGCTCTCCGTGCGTTGCGGCGTCGGCGTGGTGACTTCGGGCCCGGGGCTCGAGGAGCGCACGTGCGCGGGTGTGGTGCGACCCTGGGGGACCCGAAGCGGACGGTCGGTGTTCCCCTCCCGTTGTGGTCTGGGTTACGTGTGCCAGGCACGGTAGTGCGCATCACGCTTTGGCAACAGTCCTGAGCGACGAGTGACGCCGAACCGGGCGAAATCTCCGGATTCTCTTCCCCTGACCTGCGCAAACACGTAGAGTGGTGGGGTTGCCGGCCGTGCCGGCGGCGCGCTCCCGGCCGGGTGCCGGCGGTCCGTCCGGCTGCTCGCGTCGCACAGCACCACCGCCCCCGAGACCGGGATCCCGACCTCCGCCAGGGCGCGTGCGCAGGCCCGCAACGTGGCCCCGGTGGTCACCACGTCGTCCACGAGCAGGACCGCGCCCGGCGGGTTCTCCCGGGAGCGCACGTGCACCCGGCCCGCCAGGTTCGCCGCGCGTCCGGCGGCGTCGAGGCCGAGGGAGTCCCGCGTCCGGCGGGCCAGTCCGAGCAGCGGCAGCGTGCGCGCGGGCGCGATCCGCCGGCACAGCCGGAGCACGTGGTCGCCCCCGCCGGCCCGGGCGGCCGCGGGCCGCGACGGCGCCGGCACGAGGAGGGCGCGTGGTGGCACGAGCGGGGCGAGCACCGCC